>NZ_JBHWHH010000032.1:0-53186 GCF_042732555.1 Nocardia sp. NPDC059764 | reverse complement strand
GGGCTCGGAGGGGGACTCCGCGCCCGACGCTCCCGTCGAGAACTGTTGGGTGCCGGTCAATTACAGCCCGGCGGCCGCGCGCAGCTTCTCCGCGCGGTCGGTGCGCTCCCACGGCAGATCCACATCCGTGCGGCCGAAGTGGCCGTAGGCGGCGGTCGGCGCGTAGATCGGGCGCAGCAGGTCCAGGTCGCGGATGATCGCGCCGGGACGCAGGTCGAAGACCTCACCGATGGCGTCGGAGATCTTGATCGGGTCGATCTGCTCGGTGCCGAAGGTCTCGACGAACAGGCCGACCGGGGCCGCCTTGCCGATGGCGTAGGCGACCTGGACCTCGACCCGCTCGGCCAGGCCGGCGGCGACGACGTTCTTGGCGACCCAGCGCATGGCGTACGCGGCCGAGCGGTCCACCTTCGACGGGTCCTTGCCGGAGAAGGCGCCGCCACCGTGGCGGGCCATGCCGCCATAGGTGTCGACGATGATCTTGCGGCCGGTCAGGCCCGCGTCACCCATCGGGCCACCGAGCACGAACTTGCCGGTCGGGTTGACCAGCAGACGCACGTCGGAGGTGTCGAGCGGGTTGGGCAGCTGCAGCTCGGACAGGACCGCGTCGACGACCTTCTCGCGGATGTCGGGGGCCAGCAGGTTGTCCAGGTCGATGTCGGCCGCGTGCTGGGTCGAGATGACGACGGTGTCGAGTCGCTTCGGGATGGCGCCGTCATACTCGATGGTGACCTGGGTCTTGCCGTCGGGCCGCAGGTACGGCAGCACGCCGGTCTTGCGGACCTCGGTCAGACGCCGGGACAGCTTGTGCGCCAGCGAGATCGGCAGCGGCATCAGCTCCGGGGTCTCGACAGTGGCGTACCCGAACATCAGGCCCTGGTCACCCGCGCCCTGACGGGCGATCTCGTCGTCCTCGCCGCCCACGCGGGCCTCGTGCGAGGTGTCCACACCCTGGGCGATATCGGGCGACTGCGCGCCGATCGCGACGTTCACGCCACAGGACGCGCCGTCGAAACCCTTTGCGGAGGAGTCGTATCCGATCTCCAGGACCTTCTCGCGGACGATGGTCGGGATATCGGCGTAGGCCGAGGTGGTGACCTCACCGGCCACGTGCACCTGACCGGTGGTCACCAGGGTCTCCACCGCGACCCGGCTGCGCGGATCGGCCGCGAGCAACGCGTCGAGGATGGAATCGCTGATGGCATCACAGATCTTGTCGGGATGACCTTCGGTCACCGACTCACTGGTGAATAGGCGGCTGCCAGACGTGCGCACAGTTGTTCCCTCTCCCTCAACGGGTTTCTCGTATCGGGTGGCGACAGTAGCGTCTCCGCGCCATCGCACAACCCTTTGTCTCAGGTTATTCCAATATGTTCGTCACAGGGGCGAACCACCACCGTGACGAGCACATTGCGACTCGGACACCCGCCGCGACCTGCGCGGCGAGCGTCCGAACCCTGCGGTGCCGAGGCTTCAGCGGAGCAAGGGACCGAGTGCGTCCAGCACTCGGCTAGCCAATAGGGCCTTGGACCCGTGGTCCAGGGCGATCTCGGTGCCGTCGGCGCCGAGCAACCAGCCGTCGTTGGTATCGACCTCGAAGGCCTTCCCTTCCCCGACGGCGTTCACGACCAGCAGGTCGCAGCCTTTGCGGGCCAGTTTGGCCCGGGCGTGGGTGAGCACGTCGGCGTGCTCGTCCCCGGTCTCGGCGGCGAAGCCGACGATCGCGGTGCCCGGTAGGTGCCCGTCGCGACGAGCCTGTACCAACCCGGCAAGGATATCGGGTGTCTTGGCCAGCTCGATCGAATTCGGTTCGCCCGCACCCTTTTTGATTTTGGACGCGGCGACGTTGACCGGCCGGAAGTCGGCGACCGCGGCCGCCATGATGACGGCGTCCGCGCCGAGCGCGTGCTTGTCGACGGCCACCTTCAACTGGTCGGCGGAGGTCACGTGCACCACCTCGACGGCGGCCGGGGCCTCCAGGCCGATGGTGTTGCCCGCGATCAGCGTCACCTGCGCGCCACGCTGGGCGGCCAGGCGGGCGATCGCGTAGCCCTGCTTGCCCGAACTCCGGTTGCCCAGGAAGCGGACCGGGTCGAGCGCCTCACGGGTGCCACCGGCGGAGACCACCACGCGGCGGCCCTCCAAGTCGCGCGGCAGCGCGTCGGCGCGCTCGAGCAGCAGCCGGGCCAGACCGAAGATCTCCTCCGGCTCGGGCAGCCGGCCCGGACCGGTGTCGGTGCCGGTCAGGCGGCCCGAGGCGGGTTCCATCACGGTCGCGCCGTGCGCGCGCAGCGTCGCCACATTCGCCCGGGTGGCCGGATGCTCCCACATCTCGGTGTGCATGGCCGGGGCGAACAGGACCGGACAGCGCGCGGTCAGCAGCGTCGCGGTGAGCAGGTCGTCGGCGCGGCCCTGCGCGGCGCGGGCCATGAGGTCCGCGGTGGCGGGGGCGATGACGACCAGGTCGGCCTCCTGGCCGAGGCGCACGTGCGGCACCTCGGGCACCTCGGCGAAAACACCGGTGTGCACGGGATGGCCGGACAGCGCCTCGAAGGTGGCCTTGCCGACGAATTGCAACGCCGACTCGGTGGGAATGACACGAACCTCGTGCCCGGTTTCGGTGAACCGGCGCACGAGGTTGCAGCTCTTGTAGGCGGCGATACCGCCGCCGACGCCGACGACGACTCGGGTCACCGCGGTTTTACTCCCCTTCGGAGTGCTCGAGCAGGTCGGCGTGGATCTCGCGCATGGCCACCGACAGCGGCTTCTCCTGCAGACCCGGCTCGACCAGCGGACCGACGTATTCGAGGATGCCGTCGCCGAGCTGGTTGTAGTAATCGTTGATCTGCCGCGCGCGCTTGGCCGCGTAGATGACCAGCGCGTACTTGGACGACGTCCGCTCCAGCAGTTCGTCGATCGGCGGGTTGGTGAGGCCGACCGGAGTGTCGTAGGCGGGAACGGTCTTGAGGTCCGTACTCACTAGGAAGGCTCCTGCGGGGTTGTTCGGAAGGATGGCGTTCGGGAGCTAGGACCCCGAATTTGTGCTAACGAACAACGATACCAACTGCTCGCAGGCGCTGGTGACGTGGTCGTTCACGATCACGATGTCGAACTCGTCACGCGCGGCCAATTCGGTGCGCGCGGTCTGGAGCCGACGCTCGATGACCTCGGGCGATTCGGTCCCGCGCGAGGTCAGGCGGGACACCAGCTCATCCCAGCTGGGCGGGGCCAGGAAGACCAGCAGGCCCTCCGGCATGGATTCGCGGATCGAGCGCGCGCCCTCGAGGTCGACCTCGATCAGGACGTGGTGTCCGGAGGCGAGCGCTTCCCGCACGGGTGCGGCCGGGGTGCCCGACCGCTGCAGTCCACCATGGATATCGGCCCATTCGAGCATTTCGCCGCCGTCGATCATGGCGTCGAATTTCTCGCGGGTGACGAAGTGGTAGTCCTGACCGTCGACCTCCCCGGGCCGCGGAGCCCGGGTGGTGGCCGACACACTGAATACCAATTCGGGCAGTCGTTCGCGCACGCAGCGCACGACGGTGGACTTGCCGACGGCCGAGGGGCCGACCAGTACTACCAGTCGACCCTTCCGAGTGTGTTCGACCACCCTCGGATTATTCGGCGCTGAAGTCGAACCGGGCCAGCAGCGCCTTACGCTGCCGGTCGCCCAGTCCGCGCAGGCGGCGGGTGGGAGCGATCTCGAGCTCGCTCATGATCTCGGCAGCCTTGACCTTGCCAACCTTCGGCAGGGCCTCGAGCAGGGCCGAAACCTTCATCTTGCCGAGGACTTCGTCCTTCTCGGCGTCCGCAAGGACCGTCTTCAGATCGGTGCCACCACGCTTCAAGCGCTCCTTGAGCTCCGCCCGAGCGCGGCGAGCGGCAGCCGCCTTCTCCAAAGCAGCGGCGCGCTGCTCGTCAGTCAGCTGGGGAAGGGCCACGGTTCCTCCGTCTCATCGTTCATTGCTTGATCTACCTCCGGTAACCCGGTGGTCTCAGCGACCGTACCCACGACGCTTGCCGATTGCGAACCCACCCCCCAGGTCAGCGCGTGATTCGGCGCGTGACCGGGCCGGATGCACATCGCCGCGGGCGCCGCCGCACCGGGCGCGCCCGACCGCCGCGCGGGGTCGCGAATAGCCTTGCGGCCAGGGCTTTTTCGGTTTCTCGACCGCGCGTTCGAGGGGTCGGACTGGCCTCGGATGAAACCGTGACCGAGCTGTAATCACGCGACCTGGATTTTTCTTGGATTTCTCGGCGTGTCGTTCGAATCCGTAGCGCGTGTCGCGCATCACCGGGGCCCGTTCCGAGACCTTGAAAACTCGCAAATCAGACACCCTCCGATGCAGGTCGGACCCGGTGCGACCACCTGCGACGACCCCCGAACGGCCCGTTTCCGGCCCTCACGCGGCCGCTGACGCGCGAAACCCGGCCGATACACGCGAGGACCCGCCCACCGCCCGGGCGGGCGGGAGCGGGTCGATCCGGACAAGCGTTCGATCGGGCCGCCGGATGGGTTCGCCGAGAGCGAACAGGATCGGATCAATCCTCGTACTGGCACAGCTCCACGAGCGTGCCCTCGGGAGCGCGCACGTGGCCCACGCGCATGCCCCACGCGGGCTGGTCGGCGGGCTCCCCGACGACGACCGCGCCGCGCTCGCGCAGCACGGCGATCGCCTTGTCGACATCGGCGACCCGCAAAACCACCACGGCCGTGTCGATTTCGCCGCGCGGCCGGTGCTCGGCGCCGATCGCCGCGTCCATGTAGGCGCGGGTGAACAGCGCGAGATCCTGCGTGCCGACGACGAAGCAGGCGTAGGGCCCGTCCTCGGACTCGGGCACGTCGCCCTCGACTTCGGCCTTCAGACGCAGTCCCAGCACGTCGCGATAGAACCGGAAGCTGGACGCGAAATCGTCGACCAGGATGCGGGTTTGGGCGTACGAGAGCAGGCCGAGGGCGGCGTCGGACATGAGAAATCCCACCTTTCTACCGAGCGGTCCGGTTCAGGCCAACCAGAAATCCCGCACCCCGGGCGCCGCCTGCGCGCCCTGCCGCGCCCCGGCCTCGTAGGCGGGCACCAGCGCGTCCGCGCTGAACAGGTCCCGTCCGAACGCGGCGATGGCATCGATGTCGGGGGCGATGAACATCGTTGCCGCGCCACCCAGGTCGCGGTCGGACGGGGCGTGCGGGAACAGGTGCGCCAGCGGCTCGATGACCAGCATCCGCTCGGCTCCGGCCGCCAGATCGGCGTTGATGGGCGAGCGCATGCCGCCGTCGAAGTAGTGCGCGCCGTCGATCGGAATCGGCGGGAAGACACCGGGAACCGAGGTGCTCGAGGCCAGCGCCTCGGGCAGGGTGGCCTTGCCGCCGGGGGTCCAGACCCGCAGTTCCCCGGTCTCGACGCTGATGGCGGTGATCAGCAGATCGCACTGCGGCCAGTCGCTGTGGCCGACGAACGCGCCGATGCGGGCGATGTGGGTGGCCGGATCGCCGAGATTCATCTCCAGGGCGCGAGCGCCCGCACGACGACGCGCCTCGGCCGGGTCCAGGCCGGGCGTGCTGAGCAGGCCGAGGATCTCGCCGAAGCTGTTCGGGTCGAACTTGATCGGTTCGAGTTCGGCGGTCCCGGTGGAGGGCCGCCGCAGCAGCAGGTTCAGGTCGACGTCCACGGCCAGGGCCGCGCCGACGACCGCTCCGGCGGAGGTGCCGACGATCCGGTCGGCCGAGGCCGGGTCGAATCCGGCCTCACGCAGGGCGATGACGACGCCCGCCATCCAGCTCAGGCCGACCGCACCACCTCCGCCCAGGACGAGCGCATGGCGAATTCCCTTGGGCGGCATCGCGGCAGACATGAGGCCACTGTATCCGCGGCGGGCAAGGAAACGGAGGATAACCCTCCGAAAAGACTCGCGGCACCGGATCGGACCCGGTGCCGCGAGTAACTCTGTCCCGGAATCAGCGCTGCAGGAAGGCGAATTCCTCCGACAGCTCGGCGACCTTCTCCTTCAGCGCGGCCACCGACGGACCAGCTTTGAGCACCTCACGCGAGACATTGGGCAGCACCGCGCCCAGGTCGCGCGCGGGCACCAGGGCGCGAATGGAGTCCGCTCCCCCGCCCTGCGCGCCCACACCCGGCATCAGGATGGGCCCGTTGAGGGCGCTCAGGTCCGGGGCCTCGGTCAGGGTCGCCCCGACAACCACACCGACGGAACCGAATTCGGCCCCGACATTGGCCGCGGCGGCGTCGTCGACCATGCGCTGGGCGATGCTGCGGCCGTCGGCGCCGGTGATGCGTTGCAGCTCCGCGCCTTCCGGATTGGAGGTGGCCGCCAGCACGAACACGCCGCGCCCGTTGGCCGCGGCCAGCTCCAGAGCCGGTGCGAGCGAACCGAATCCGAGATACGGCGACACGGTGAGCGCGTCGCTGCCCAGCGGGCCGTCACCGAGCCAGGCGTGCGCGTAGGCGTCCATGGTGGAGCCGATATCGCCGCGCTTGGCGTCGGCCAGCACCAGGGTGCCCGCCGCCCGCAGCGCCGCGATGGTCTCCTCCAGCACCATCATTCCGGCCGAACCGTAGGTTTCGAAGAACGCCACCTGCGGCTTGACCAGGGCGACCCGGCCCGCGAACGCCCGCACGCAGGCGTCGGCGAACTTGGCCACCCCGGCGGCGTCCTCGCTCAGGCCCCAGGCCCGCAGCAGCGGCGGATGCGGGTCGATGCCCACGCACAACGGTCCGTGCGCGCGCATCGCCTCCCGCAGCCGTAGCCCGAAGCTGGTCATCCGCGCAGCACCGCGTGCAGTTCCTGCAGGGAGCGAACGCCGATGCCGCCGCGAATGGTGGCCTCGATGCCCTGCACGGCCGCGGCCGCGCCCTGCACGGTGGTGATGCACGGGATGTTCGCGCCGACCGCGGCGGTGCGGATCTCGTAGCCGTCCACGCGCGGGCCGTTGTTGCCGTAGGGCGTGTTGAACACGATGTCGACGTCGCCGTCCTTGATCATGTCCACGATGCCGGCCTCGTCGGGCGCGTTGTCGGACTGCTTGCGCACCCGATCGCACGGAATGCCGTTACGGCGCAGCATCTCCGCGGTGCCCTCGGTGGCGAGGATGCGGAAGCCCAGGTCGTGGAGGCGCTTGACCGGGAACACCATGGCGCGCTTGTCGCGATTGGCGATGGACACGAACGCGGTGCCCTCGGTCGGCAGCGAACCGTAGGCCGCCGACTGCGACTTGGCGAAGGCGGTGCCGAAGTCGGCGTCGATGCCCATGACCTCACCGGTGGACTTCATCTCCGGCGAGAGCAGCGAGTCGATGCCGGAACCGTCCGGGCGGCGGAAGCGGTGGAACGGCAGAACCGCTTCCTTGACCGCGACCGGGGCCTCGATCGGCACGGTGCCGCCGTCGCCCGTGGCCGGGAGCAGGCCCTCCTTGCGGAGTTCGGCGATGGTGGCGCCCAGCGCGATCCGCGCCGCGGCCTTCGCCAGCGGCACCGCGGTGGCCTTGGAGACGAACGGCACGGTGCGGCTGGCGCGCGGATTGGCCTCGAGGACGTAGAGCACGTCGTCCTTGAGCGCGTACTGCACGTTCAGCAGGCCCTTGACGCCGATGCCCTTGGCGAGCGCGGCGGTGGAGCGGCGCACGGCCTCGATATCGCTGCGGCCCAGGGTGATCGGGGGCAGGGCGCACGCCGAGTCACCGGAGTGGATGCCGGCCTCCTCGATGTGCTCCATGACGCCGCCCAGGTAGACCTCGTCGCCGTCGCACAGGGCATCGACGTCGATCTCGATGGCGTCCTCCAGGAACCGGTCGACCAGCACCGGGTGGTCCGGGGTGATCTCGGTGGCGCGGGAGATGTAGTCGGCGAGGGTGGCCTCGTCGTAGACGATCTCCATGCCGCGGCCGCCCAGCACGTAGGACGGGCGCACCAGCACCGGGTAGCCGATCTCGGCCGCGATCTTCTTGGCCTGCGGGAAGGTGGTGGCGGTGCCGTACTTGGGGGCCGGAAGACCGGCCGCGACAAGCACATCGCCGAACTCGCCGCGGTCCTCGGCCAGGTCGATGGCCGCCGCCGAGGTGCCGACCACGGGCACGCCCGCGTCGGTGAGGCGCTGCGCCAGGCTCAGCGGGGTCTGCCCGCCCAGCTGGCAGATGACGCCCGCAACGGTGCCGGACTCGGTTTCGGCGTGGTACACCTCGAGTACGTCCTCGAAGGTGAGCGGCTCGAAGTAGAGGCGGTCGGCGGTGTCGTAGTCGGTCGACACCGTCTCGGGGTTGCAGTTGACCATGATGGTCTCGTAGCCCGCGGCCGACAACGTCTGCGCGGCGTGCACACACGAGTAGTCGAACTCGATGCCCTGGCCGATGCGGTTCGGACCCGAGCCCAGGATGATGACCTTCTCGCGCTCACGCTGCGGCGCGACCTCGGACTCCGCGGCGGGATCGAGCTCGTAGGCCGAGTAGTGGTACGGGGTCTTGGCCTCGAACTCGGCGGCGCAGGTGTCGACGGTCTTGAACACCGGGCGGATCTGCAGGCGGTGGCGCAGCTCGCGCACGCCGCCCTCACCGGCGAGTTCCGGTCGCAGCGCGGCGATCTGGCGATCGGAGAGGCCGTAGTGCTTGGCGGTGCGCAGCAGCGGCTCGTCCAGCACGGGGGCGTCGATGATCTCCTGACGCAGCTCCACCAGGGCGGCGACCTCGGCGACGAACCAGGGGTCGATGCCGGAGGCGGCGGCGGTGTCCTCGATGCTCGCGCCCAGGCGCAGCGCACGCTCCACCTGGTAGATGCGACCCTCGGTGGGCACCTTGAGGTCGTCGAGAATGGCCTGCACGTCGGTCCATTCACCGTCGGGCTGGGTCCAGAAGCCGGTGGCCTTGGTCTCGAGCGAGCGCAGCACCTTGCCCAGCGCCTCGGAGAAGTTGCGGCCCATGCTCATCGCCTCGCCGACCGACTTCATGGTCGTGGTCAGCGTGGTGTCGGCGCCCGGGAACTTCTCGAAGGCGAAGCGCGGAGCCTTCACGACCACGTAGTCGAGCGTGGGCTCGAAACAGGCCGGGGTCTCCTTGGTGATGTCGTTGACGATCTCGTCGAGGGTGTAGCCGATGGCCAGCTTGGCGGCGATCTTGGCGATCGGGAAGCCGGTGGCCTTGGACGCCAGCGCCGACGAGCGCGACACGCGCGGATTCATCTCGATGACGATCAGGCGGCCGTCGCGCGGGTCCACCGCGAACTGGATGTTGCAGCCGCCGGTGTCGACGCCGACCTCGCGCAGGATGGCGATGCCCAGATCGCGCATCTTCTGGTACTCGCGGTCGGTGAGGGTCATGGCCGGGGCGACGGTGACCGAGTCACCGGTGTGCACGCCCATCGGGTCCACGTTCTCGATCGAGCAGACGATGACCACATTGTCGTTGCGGTCGCGCATGAGCTCGAGCTCGAATTCCTTCCAGCCCAGGATGGATTCCTCGATGAGCACATTCGCGGTCGGCGAGGCGGCCAGGCCGCCGCCGGCGATGCGGTCGAGGTCCTCATGGTTGTAGGCCATGCCCGAGCCCAAGCCGCCCATGGTGAAGGAGGGGCGCACGACGACCGGGAAGCCGAGCTCGGCGACCGTCTCGCGGACCTCGTCCATGGTGTAGCAGACCTTGGAGCGCGCGGACTCGCCGCCGACCTTGGCGACGATGTCCTTGAACTTCTGGCGGTCCTCACCACGCTGGATGGCCTCGAAGTCAGCGCCGATCAGCTCGACGTTGTACTTCTCGAGGATGCCGTTCTCGTGCAGGGCGACAGCGCAGTTCAGCGCGGTCTGACCGCCCAGGGTCGCCAGGATCGCGTCGGGACGCTCCTTGGCGATGACCTTCTCGACGAATTCCCAGGTGATCGGCTCGACATAGGTCGAGTCGGCGAACTCCGGGTCGGTCATGATGGTCGCCGGGTTGGAGTTGACCAGCGACACGCGCAGGCCTTCGGACCGCAGGACGCGACACGCCTGGGTTCCCGAATAGTCGAACTCACAGGCCTGGCCGATGACGATCGGGCCCGAGCCGATCACCAGGATGTGCTCGAGGTCTGTACGGCGTGGCATCAGGCTCCTTCCATCAGCATGGCGAAACGGTCGAACAGGTAGGCGGCGTCGTGGGGTCCGGCCGCGGCCTCGGGGTGGTACTGCACGGAGAAGGCCTTGCCGTTCACCAGCTGAACGCCTTCGACGACACCGTCATTGGCGCAGACGTGGCTGACCTCGGCCTTGCCGAACGGGGTGTCGAAGACCTCGCCGCGCTCCCCCTCGAGGGCGAAGCCGTGGTTCTGCGCGGTGATCGAGATGCGGCCCGAATGATGTTCGATGACCGGCACATTGATGCCGCGGTGACCGAACTTCATCTTGTAGGTGTTGCGGCCCAGCGCCCGGCCCAGGATCTGGTTGCCGAAGCAGATGCCGAACAGCGGGATGCCCTCGCCCAGGACGCCCTGGGTCAGCGCGACCTGCGTGTCGGCGGTGGCCGGGTCGCCCGGACCGTTGGACAGGAACACGCCGTTGGGGTTCAGTTCCTTGATCTGGTCCAGGGTCACGTTGGAGGGGACCACGTGCACCCGCATGCCGCGCTGGGCGAACATGCGCGGGGTGTTGGACTTGATGCCCAGGTCGACCGCGACCACGGTGAAGCGGTGCTCGCCGATCGGGTCGATGGTGTACATCTCGTCGGTGGAGACCTCACCGGCCAGGTCCGCGCCCAGCATGGACTGCTGGCCGTTGACCCGCGCGACGAGCTCCTCGTAGTCGGCGAGCTGGTCGCCGGAGAAGATGCCCGCCTTCATCGAACCGCGGGTGCGCAGGTGGCGCACCACCGCGCGGGTGTCGATGCCCGCGATGCCGACCACGTTCTGGTTCTCCAGCTCGGCCTGCAGGGTGCGGTTGGCGCGCCAGTTGGAGGCGCGGCGCGCGGGGTCGCGCACGGCGTACCCGGCGACCCAGATCTTCGACGACTCGTCGTCCTCGTCGTTCCAGCCCGTGTTGCCGATCTGCGGCGCGGTGGCCACCACGATCTGGCGGTCGTAGCTGGGGTCGGTGAGGGTCTCCTGGTACCCCGTCATGGCGGTACAGAACACCGCCTCACCCAACGTCTGCCCGACGGCGCCGAAGGTCGTCCCGCGGAACACGCGGCCGTCCTCGAGCACCATCACGGCAGTATTTCCGCTGCTCATGCCTCGTCTCCCGTCTTCGTAGCTGCTGCGGTCCATGCCGGGTACACCGCTTTGTCGTCACCGCGGAAACCGGTATCCACCTCGGTCCCGGTCGGCAATGTCCAGCGAATCACCAGCACACCGTCTTCTGTCATCACTTTGCCCGCGTGCCCGCGCTCGGCGCGCACCGCGGTGATGGATTCCTGCGGAATCCAGATCGTCGCCGCGCCATCCCGCTCGAGCAGGATGCCGCGTTCGAATCGGGTCAGCTCCGCGGTGGCGCGGAAACCCAGGTCGCCCACCGTGATTCGCTGAATCCAGCTGGGGGCGAGGGTGCTGCCGAGGTAGAGCCCCGTGGTGGGCTCCAACAGCTGCGCGCCGCAGTCGGCGGGCACCGCGGGCAGGTCGCCGATCGCGCCCGCCTGCTTCTTGGCCCGGCCCGTCCACGCCCAGTACATGAGTCCCAGGCACAGCACGAACAAGGCCAGCAGAATCAGCACTTGCAGCAGTCGCATTTCGGTTCTCCGTGTCGTCTTGGGATGCGCGAGGGGGCCTGCGTGGTTACGCAAGCAAGCGCTGGGTGGTGGAGCGGCGCCTCCGGCCCCTGATCGCTCATCCCGTGGTTCCCCACCCGCCGCTATCCGGCGACGATCCTGCCGTCCCGGGCGGTGAGCCGGCCGCGCAGGAAGGTGGCGGTCACCTTCGCGGGCAGGGTCATCGCCTGGAAGGGCGTGTTGCGGGCGATCGAGGCGAGTTCGTTCGCCTCCACCGTCCATTCGGCGGCCGGGTCGATCAGCACCAGGTTGGCGGGTTCGCCGACCGCGAGCGGCCGGCCCTGATCGTCCAGGCCCACGATCCGCGCCGGGTTCTCGCTCATGACCCGCGCGACACCGCGCCAGTCGAGCAGTCCGGGGTTGACCATGGTCTCCACGATGATCGACAGCGCCGTCTCCAGGCCCAGCATGCCGGGACGCGCGGCCGCGAACTCACAGCACTTGTCCTGGTCGGCGTGCGGGGCGTGGTCGGTGGCGACACAGTCGATGACGCCGTCGGCCAGGGCCTGCCGCAGCGCGGCCACGTCGGAGGATTCGCGCAGCGGCGGGTTCACCCGGTTCACCGCGTCGTAGGTCTCCAGCCGCGAGTCGTCGAGCAGCAGGTGGTGCGGGGTCACCTCGGCGGTGATCGAAATGCCCTGGGACTTGGCCCATTTCAGCAGTTCGACGGTGCCGGCGGTGGAGGCGTGGCAGATGTGCACGCGGGCTCCGGCGTCGCGGGCCAGCAGGGCGTCGCGGGCCACGATGGACTCCTCGGCGGCGCGCGGCCAGCCAGCCAGGCCCAGGCGGGAGGCGGTCGGGCCCTCGTGGGCGACGGCGCCCTTGGTCAGGCGCGGCTCCTCCGCGTGCTGGGCGATGAGCACGCCCAGGGAGTTCGCGTATTCGAGGGCGCGGCGCATGATCAGCGGGTCGTAGACGCAGTGGCCGTCGTCGGAGAACATACGCACCGCGCCGACGCCGGCGGCCATGGTGCCCATCTCGGCGAGCTGCTTGCCCTCGAGTCCGACGGTGACCGCGCCGACCGGGTGCACATCGACCAGGCCGACCTCCTGGCCGCGCTTCCACACGTGGTCGGTGATGACCGAGGTGTCGGCGACCGGGCTGGTGTTGGCCATGGCGAACACCGCGGTGTAGCCGCCCAGAGCGGCCGCAGCGGAACCGGATTCGATGGTCTCGGTGTCCTCGCGGCCCGGCTCGCGCAGGTGGGTGTGCAGGTCGATGAAGCCGGGAAGCAGGTACTGGCCCTTGCCGTCGACGATCTCGGCGTCCGGCGCGGACAGTCCCGCGCCGATCTCGCGGATCTCGCCGTCGGCGAGCAGCACGTCGACCGCGTCGCCCTCACCGTAGAGACGGACGTTCTGGATCAGGATGCTCATGCTGTCTCCTCTCCGCGCGATCGGGGGCCCTGCGTGGTTACGCGGGCCGCCTCCGGGCCTGACCCGATCACGCGACCACCTCGTCGGTTCCGACCAGCAGGCGGAACAGCACCGCCATGCGCATATGGACTCCGTTGTTGACCTGTTGCAGCACAGCCGCTTTCGGGGAATCGGCGACGGAGAAGCCGATCTCCATGCCGCGCAGCATGGGGCCGGGGTGCAGGACCACCGCGTGGTCGTCGAGCATCTTCATGCGGCGCTCGTTGAGGCCGTAGCGGATCGAGTACTCGCGCGCCGACGGGAAGAAGCCGCCGTTCATGCGCTCGGCCTGCACGCGCAGCATCATGACCGCGTCGGCGCCGGGCAGTTCGGCGTCGAGGGAGTCCGAGACCCGCACGGGCCAGGCCTCCACGCCGATCGGCAGCAGGGTGCGCGGCGAGACCAGCACGACCTCCGCGCCCAGGGTGCTGAGCAGGAAGGCGTTCGAGCGGGCGACCCGGCTGTGCAGGATGTCGCCGACCAGCACGATGCGCTTGCCCTCCAGGTCGCCGAGGCGCTGACGCAGGGTCAGCGCGTCCAGCAGCGCCTGGGTGGGGTGCTCGTGGGTGCCGTCACCGGCATTGATGATGGCCGGGCCGGGACCGACGTAACCGCTGGCGGCCTCGTCCATCTCGGCGAACCAGCGCGCGATCTGGTGCGCCGCGCCCGAGGCGGGGTGGCGCACGATGAGGGCGTCCGCGCCGGCGGCGTGCAGCGTCAGGGCGGTGTCGCGCAGCGACTCACCCTTGGAGACCGAGGAACTCGACGCGCTGACATTGATGACATCGGCGCTCATCCACTTGCCCGCGACCTCGAAGGACACCCGGGTGCGGGTGGAGTTCTCGAAGAACACGGTCATGACGGTGCGGCCGCGCAGCGTCGGGAGCTTCTTGACCTCGCGGCCCAGCAGCGCCTGTTCGAACCGCTCGGCCTCGTCGAGCAGGCCGTTGGCGGTCTCGCGGTCCAGGTCGGTGACCGAGAGCAGGTGCTTCACTGGGCGTCACCCTCCTGGCGCAGATACACGCCGTCGCGGCCGTCGTGCTCGCGCAGCAGCACCGAGATGTCCTCGGTGCGCGCGGTCGGCACGTTCTTGCCGACGTAGTCGGCGCGGATGGGAAGTTCGCGGTGGCCGCGGTCGATGAGCACGGCGAGCTGCACCGCGCGGGGGCGGCCCAGGTCGCGCAGGCCGTCGAGCGCCGAGCGCACGGTGCGGCCGGAGAACAGCACGTCGTCGACGAGCACGACGAGGGCGTCCTCGATGCCGCCCTCGGGCACGGAGGTGCGCTCGAGCGGACGGTGCGGCTTGGAGCGCAGGTCGTCGCGGTAGAGGGTGATGTCGAGGGAGCCGATCGCGGGGCGGACGCCGGAGAATTCCTCGATCCGGCCGGCCAGGCGATGGGCCAGAGTGGTTCCGCGGGTGGGGATTCCGATCAGCACCACGCGGGCAACCTGCGGATCACCGGAGTCCAGGGCGGTCTTCTCGATGATCTGGTGCGCCATGCGGGCGATGGTCCGGCCGACGTCGGAATCGGAGAGCAGCTCGCGTCCGGTCTCGACCCGGTCCGGGTCGTGCCGCTGCGAGAACTCGGCAGCGCTCGACTTGGCCGCCCGGTCTTCGGGCACAGCCATGCCGACCTCCTTCCCCGCCTCACGGGACGGTCCGTTAAAGGATGTCTTTCGGGCAGTGACCCTACCAGCGCGCGCATGCGCCTCCGACCCCGCACCCCCCGCGCGTCCACGGTCGGCGCACCGCCGCCGCACCCGCCGCGACCTGCTGGTACCCGGGTTCGCCGGGGTCACCGGCAAGTCCGCAGCAATACGGTCGTCCGGCCAGTGTGGCCGGGTTCACGCCGTCGTATCGCTCCCCCGTCTTAGCTACCGGCCGGTTGTCATACACCGTATATCGACGTGTGCGATGCTCGGGGAGTGAGCAATGACGCTGAATTCACCGAACCCGCCCGGATCAACTTCCGCGGGTACGGCGGCATCACCATCGCCGGAGACAGCTGGGGACCCCAGGACGGCCCACTGGTGGTATTCCTGCACGGCGGCGGGCAGACCCGCGGGTCCTGGAAGGATTCCGGACTAGCGCTGGCGAAAGCCGGTATGCACGCGGTGCTCCTGGACGCGCGCGGGCACGGCGACAGCGACTGGGATCCCGACGGCAACTACCGCCGCGAGGCCATGGTCGAGGACCTGATGACCGTGCTCGAGCAGCTCGGCGAGCCCGCCTTCATCGTCGGCGCGTCCATGGGCGGTCTGACCGGACTGATGGCCACCACCCATCCGCAGCGCGAGCGCATCACCGGCCTGGTCCTCGTCGACGTGGTGCCCCGCCCCGAACGCAAGGGCGTCGAGCGCGTCATCAACTTCCTGTCCAGCAATCCCGAGGGCTTCGCCAGCCTCGAGGAGGCCGCCGACGCCGTCGCCGCCTACCTCCCCCACCGCCGCCGCCCGCGCAATCCCGAAGGGCTGCAACGCAATCTGCGCCAGCGCGCCGACGGCCGCTGGTACTGGCACTGGGATCCGGCCATGATGGGCGGCCCGCGCGACGGGCGCGGCGAGGAGATCGACGTACACACCGAGGCCCTGGAGAACGCTGCCCGGCAGTTGTCGATTCCGGTGCTGCTGGTGCGCGGCGCGCTGTCCGACGTGGTCAGCGAGGAGGGCGTCGCGGCGTTCCGCGCCCTCACCCCGCAGGCCGAGTACACCGAGATCGGCACCGCCGCCCACACCGCGGCCAGCGACGCCAATGACGAATTCACCGACGCCGTCGTCGATTTCGTCCGCGCACACATCGAGACCCCGGGGCGCTGAGACCCCGAGCTAAGGCAGCACCCGGTCGAGCAGGCGGTCGATCAATTCGACCGCCCGCTCCCGGGTGCATCCGCCCGCGAGCACGCCCTGGGTGATGCCGGTAATCCCCCCGACGATAAGTTCGGCATCCAATTCCGCCGTATGCGAGCCGGATTCATCGCCCCGCTCGCGAACCAGCTGCTCGGTGATCGTGGTGATCAGATAGCGCGGGGGCCCCATCATCTCCTCCGAGCTGACAGTGTTCCCGGTCAGATTCGCCGCATGGAAGGCCGCGAACACCAGATTGTCCTGCTGCCGCTGGTCATCGAGTGGCAGCAGGCCCTCCGCGAAGGTCCGGATGATCTCGCGCGGCGCGGCCTCGGGCCCGAGCGCCACGAATTGCGCGGTGAACCGCAGCCCGAAGTCCGCCACCACCGCGGTGTGCGTCGCGAGCATGAGGTCCCGCTTGGTGCCGAAGTAGTACTGGATCAGGCGCACCGAGATCCCGGCCTCGGCCGCCACCGCCTGGAAGGTGGCGGCATCCAGCCCACCGGTGGCAATGACAGTCCTTGCGGCGGAGGTGATTTCCCGCCGCCGCTGCTCGTGGTCGACCAAACGCGGCATCTGACCAGCTCTTTCGTGACGTCCTGAGGGGTGAAGGTTTTGATGGTACGCCCATACCATTTTTATGGTACGGTCATATCATCAACGATGATGAACGGGGAGGCACACATGGCCAAGATCGGGCGATTCAGAAACGCGCAGGCGAAGCGCGACTTCCTGCACGCCTACGACGAGGCGGCCGCGCGATGGGCGGTCCCGGCGACCGATATCGATGTCGAAACCCCTTTCGGCACAACACGAGTGCGCAAATCCGGCAGCGGCGAGGGAGCACCGATCGTGCTGCTGCCCGGCATCGGGGGCAACGGCATGGTGTGGCACCGGTTCATCGAAGATCTGTCACGGGACCACGTGGTGTACACGCCGGACGTCATGGGCTGGGCCGGTCGATGCGAACAGACCGCGCCGCTGCGCGACGCGGAGGACATCGCGAACTGGATGGTCGCGGTGCTCGACGGTCTCGGTGAGGATCGCGTGCATATCGCCGGAAATTCCTACGGCGCTTGGCTCGCGGGCGTGGTCGCGGTCTACCACTCCGATCGCCTCGCCAGTCTCACCATGTTCGAGCCCAGCGGAGCAACCTTCGCAAAGCCGAGTTGGGGACTGCTGTTCAAATTCCTGAAGGCGGGCCTGCGCCAGACCCCGGAAGGCCTGCGGAAGCTGAACAAGTGGCTGATGCCCGGATACGAGCTCGACGACAGAGAAATGGCCGTAGCCATGGCGATATTGAAGTTCCGATCGGGTGTGCCGTGGGACCGGCCGTTCACCGACGAACAACTGACCGCCATCACCGCGCCGAGCCTGATTCTCTTCGGCGCCGACACCGTCGTCAGCGACCCGGTGCACGGCACCGCCCGGGCACACGAGTTCATCCCGACCGTTGAGGTCGAGTCCTATCCGGGCATCGGCCACGATCTCCTCTGGACCAATCCGGACCAGGTGATCCCGCGCTTCCTCGGATTCGTGGAGCAGCACGATCAGGTGCGCGCCTGATCGATGCCGTGGCACGCGAAGTTCCGCGACACTCGAACGCCTGTTCGAGGTTGTGGTAACTTCGTGCGCATGTCGATGCCATGGCAGGGATCTCTCCTCGACGGGTTCGGGGAGGTCGGGCTCGGTGCGCTGACGGGGGTTCGGCGCACCGAGCTCGGGGACGGGGCGTGGGTGGATGTGCTGCCGGGGTGGTTGAGCGGGGCGGACGAGGTGTTCGAGCGGCTGGTGAGCGGGGTGCCGTGGCGGGCGGATCGGCGGGCCATGTACGACCGGATGGTGGACGTGCCTCGGCTGCTGTCGTTCTACGACGAAGCGCGCGAACTACCCGACCCCATCCTCACCGAGGCGCGAAACACGCTGAGCGCGTACTACTTCCGGGAACTCGGTGAACCGTTCACCACGGCGGGCCTGTGCTACTACCGCGACGGGGACGACAGCGTCGCCTGGCACGGGGACACCATCGGGCGCGGGGCCACCGACGACACCATGGTGGCGATCGTGTCGGTGGGTGCGGCGCGGTCGCTGCTGCTGCGCCCGCGCGGCGGCGGGGCCAGTGTGCGCTACGCGCTCGGGCACGGGGATCTCATCGTGATGGGCGGGTCCTGTCAACGCACCTGGGAGCACGCGGTGCCCAAGACGCGGCGGCCGGTGGGGCCGCGCATCAGCATTCAGTTCCGCCCACGCGGCGTCCGGTGACGAGGGTCCGGACGCCGCGCGGGAATGAATGCCCCACGACCCCGGTCGCCGGGGGCGCGCAGGCCGCGGCGGGCGGTGTCCTCGCCGAGGTCGGGGCCGCGACCGCGCAGGTATCGATCGCCTGGCTGCTGCACCGCTCCCGCACGGTGCTGCCGATCCCGGGCACCACCTCGGTCGCGCATCTCGAGGAGAATGTGGGCGCCGGGTCGGTGTCGCTGTCGGAGGATCAGTTCGCCCGGCTGTCGGCTATCGCGGAGACGGCCATGTCGGGCTGACGGATCACGCGCGGCGGGCGAAGTCCGGGACCGGTTCGGGGACGACGCCGCGGGCCACCAGGAAGACCGGGAGGCTGCGCAGGACCGGGATATGGCGGAAGATCCGCAGCGGCAAGGGTGTTCGCGGGAGGTCGGCGACAGTCAACCGGCCCGTCACCGCGGGCCGCACGACGCGGGCGTGGGCCAGGCGCTGCATGCCCTGGACGACGGCGGTCGGCAGCAGGCGGCGGCGTTGCACGTGGGCCAGGTCGGCGGTGGTGACGGTGTGCGACAGCAGTTTCGGGGCGAGGATGCGGGCGGCGGCCACGGCGTCCTGGACCGCCAGGTTGATGCCGACCCCGCCGACCGGCGACATGGCGTGGGCGGCGTCGCCGAGACAGAGCAGGCCGTCGGTGTACCAGCGGTCGAGCCGATCGAGTTTGACGTCGAGGAGTTTCACCTCGTCCCAGTCGCGGACGGCGTCGGCGCGGTCGGCCAGCCACGGCACGACTTCGGTGAGGCCGCGCATGATCTCGCCGACCGGCTTCTCGGCCCGCAGGTGGGCGTCACTGCCTTTCGCGATGAGGGTCGCGCTCTGCCAGTACTCGCCGCGATCGACCAGGACGGCCACCCGGTCGGCGCTGACCACCGGGATCAGGCCGGCGGGATCGGTGTCATGGCGCGGGATCCGGAACCACCAGGTGTCGAACGGCGTCGCCCACCGGCGCACGCCGAGACCGGCGGCCGCGCGCAGCACCGAGCCGCGGCCGTCGGCGGCCACGGTGAGGTCGGCGTGGATCTCGCCGGTCGCGCCGTCCGCGGTGCGGTAGCGGACGCCGGTCACCGTTCCGCCGGTGCGCAGCAGGTCGACGGCCTCGGTCCGCATGCGCAACCGGAAGGTCGGTTCGTTGTCGCCGACGCGGGCGAGCAGGTCGAGGAGATCCCACTGCGGCACCATGGCGATGTACTTGTGCCTGCCCGGGATGTGGTCCAGGCGCCCCAGCGGCACCATCCGCCCGCCGATCGGGGTCTGGATCGAGGTGAGTCGCCGCTGCGGCAGTTTCGCGAAATCCTCGCGCAGGCCGAGGGCGTCGATCAGGTCCAGGGTGGTGGGGTGCACGGTGTCGCCACGGAAGTCGCGCAGGAAATCGCCGTGTTTCTCCAGCACGGTGACCTCGACGCCCGCCCGGGCCAGCATCAGCCCCAGGAACATGCCCGCCGGTCCCCCACCGGCGATGAGACAGGTCGTGCGTTCCATCGGGACCTCCCGAACCGAAGACGCCGTCACCGTCGATGGTAGGGCGAGTCCGGCTCGAGCACAGCCGCTCCGCCGCGGCTAGCGGTCGCGGTACAGGACGAAGAAGTACGGTTCGTCGAGTCCGCGCATGTCCATGACACCGAGCAGGGTGTCCGCGTCGACGCGGCGGAAGACGTCGATGATCGGCAGGTGGTCGTAGATCATTGCGGCGCTGGACTTTCCGCGGAACTCGAGATTCCGCAGCCGGGCCTTCGGGGTCGCCGTCCGCAGCATCGGCCGCAGCACGCCGAGGGAGCGGCGCACCGGGGACAGGGCCGTCACCGACACCTTGCCCGCCAGGAACAGCGGCACCCGGCGCGGGTCGACCGGGAAGATCTCGCCGTCGGGCGCCCGGAACAGCAGCGGCTGGACGCTGTCGGCATTGTCGAACTGCTTTCCGTACCAGCCTGTTTCGACCAGCATGCCGTCCCACGGATGGCCGGTGCCCACTTCCGCGCCACGCCAGCGGCCGGTGGTGATCTCGTCGACGGCCACCGCCGGCAGGGTGTCGAACAGCTCCCAGGCCTGGGCCGCGGTGGCCGCGCCCGCCCTCAGGGTCTCCAGGCGCGCGGCACCGTCGGTCGCCGAGTCGGCGGTAGCCATCATGATCTCCTTGGTGAGAGTGGACGACAGGATTTCTCTCACCCTAACGGCGGCCCCGGTGGTGACCGGTAGAGCTCCAGTGACATTCTGACGACCGGATTGGCCGAATATGTCGATATCGGTTCCCGCGGGGCGGCCGGCCGTTCAGCCCAGGGCCGCCGGGGATTCGGCGTGCGGAACGAGCAGCCGTGGACTGCCCGAACCGTCGGCCGGGACCGCCCAGATATCGGCGTCGTCACCGCCGCGCGAGATCGCGTAGCCGATGGTATTCGGGTCCAGCCACGCCGCCTGGTCGTCCACGCTGCGGGTTTCGGCCAGCGGGGTGCGCACGCCCGAGGCCGGGTCCAGCACCGAGAGCCGCCAGCCCTTCGCGGGGTCGCCGTCGATCGCCGACTTGAACGCGATCCGCTTGCCGTCCGCCGACAGCGACGGGCATTCCACGTCCTGCGCGATGGTGCGGACGGTCTTCGCCGCCATATCGCCCCGCACGAGGTAGCGGCGGCCGTCGGTGGACATGGTGGCGTAGAAGGTGTTGTCGTCCGCGGCGAAGGTGATGCCCCAGAAGTTGAGATCGGCGGCGGTGTAGGGGCGGCCGTCGACCACGACCGACAGGAACTCCAGAGAATCGATCATGGCGCCGGTCGTCAGGTCGACCAGTCCGGCGCGGGTGGAGAAGCGGCCGTTGTTGTAGGAGTCGCCCGCCACGAACACCGTCCAGGCCGCCATCCGGCCGTCGCCCGACAGCCGGGTGCGATTGGGCACGCCGACCAGCGGGATCTCCCGCGTCACGGTCAGATCGGTGTCCAGGATGGCGGCCTGGAAGGTGGCCAGCGGGCCGTCGGGCCGCAGGCAGATCGCGGTCCCGGCCGCCGCGGCGACCCGCAGGCATTCGAGTTTCGACACCGAGCGCGCCGCGCCCGGATCGGCGGCGGACACCATCGCCACATGGCCCTTGCTCTCGGCCGCGGTGCTGCGGAACAAGATTCGGGGCCCGGGCGCGATGTTCAGCGCCTCGTAGGCGGTGGCGGGCTGCGCGCGCGTCCCGGTGACGACGCCGTAGCCGACGGCGACCGCGGCCAGGACGACCGCCCCGAGCAGGGCCAGCACCATGCGCCGGTTCACGCGTGCGCCTCCGCGGTCTCGGTGACGTCCTCGGCGGTCCCGGCGGCCTGGACGCCGCGCAGCAGCACGGCGATCACGACCACGGCGACCGCCACCAGGCCCGCGGCGACGCGGCTCGCGTTCTCTGGTCCCCACCAGCTCCAGGCCAGTCCGAACAGCACCGACGACACCAGGTACGACAGCGCCTGCCCGGTCTGGATCAGCGCGATCCCGGTGGTGCGCAAGGCTTTCGGCAGCACCGGACCGGCCAGCGCCATCAGCACGCCGTCGGTCGCGGCGTAGAACAGGCCGTAGAGCGCCAGCACCACCACCAGCAGCGCGGTCCCGCCGAACGGCCCGAACAGCAGCAGGTACATCAGCACCAGCGCGGTGTAGCCGCCGAGCACCACGGTCAGGCGGCCGATCCTGTCGGCGAGCATGCCCAGCGGGGTGGCCAGCACCAGATACGACAGGTTGGTACCGACCGCCAGTAGCGGAAACCAGCTGACGCTCAAGTGTTCCCGCTGCTGCAGCAGCAGGTAGACGAAGCCGTCACCGATGGTCACCAGTCCGGCCAGGCAGGCCGCGGCCACCAGCCGACGCACCGGGGCGAGCCGGATCAGCCCGCCCAGCGCGCGCGGCGACACCGCGCCCTCGGCGGGTTGCTCGTCGCGGTAGTCGCGGACGAACAGCACCAGGATCAGGACGCCGAACGCGGCGATGCAGAAGCTGGCGACGAAGACCGCGTCGTAGGCCTGCGCGGTGGCGGCGAGGATGCCGATCGCGACCAGGGGTCCGGCGAACGCGCCGATGGTGTCCATCATCCGGTGCACGCCGAACGCGCGGCCGTAGAGCCGCGGCGGGGTGGACAGCGTGATCAGGGCATCGCGGGGGGCGGTGCGCAGGCCCTTGCCGGTGCGGTCGACGGCGATGACCGCGCCGATCGCGCCGACGGCGCTGCCCGCGGCCAGCATGCCGAGTTTCGCGACCGCCGACAGGCCGTAGCCCAGGCCGGCGACGAACTTGCGGCGGCGGGTGAGGTCGGCGACGTAGCCGCCGACCAGTCGCAGCAACGCGGTCGCGCCGGTGTAGGTGCCGTCGACGACGCCGTACGCGGCGGGGCTCAGATGCAGTCCGACGACCAGGTACACCGGCAGCACGGCGGTCATCATCTCCGAGGAGATGTCGGTGACCAGGCTGACGGCGCCGAGCGCGAACACATTGCCGCTCAACAGGAAGAACGCCTTGCGGCGCGACGGTGTCGCGTCGTCGCCCCCGGAATGCGGGCGGTCGATCGTGGACATGTACATGGGAGTACTACCTCAGGGGTCGCGGGGAAGCCGCTCGGGACACATCGTCGGGTCCGCGAGCGGGGTCATTTCAGCTGCCGATCGGCCCGGTTGCCCGGTGAACGGTCAGTTCCACACGTTGGTGATCTCCGCCGCGGGGTTCAGGTGGGTCAGGCCGTAGGCGCTCTCGATGGTGCTGAGCACGTTGTAGTGGTTGATCTGGTTGGAGAAGCTGCCGACCTGGGTGTGCGCGCCCACGAAGGTGGTGAAGATGTGGTTGGACGAACCGCCGTTGTCCTCGTCGAAGGTGACGATGAGCAGGCTGTTGTGGGTCTTGGCCCACTGCGCGTAGGCGTCCATCTTGTTCTTCAGCCACGTGTCACCGGTGCCGATCGAGCAGTCGTGCATGTCGTTGCACATGTCGGGGGCGACGTAGGAGACCGTCGGCAGGGTGGAGAAGTCGGTCGGGAAGGTGCTGAACCGCGTGTTCGCGCTGGCCGGCACGTTGCTGAAGTTCGGGACCGCGTTGTGCTTGCGACGGTAGGTGCCGCTCGAGCAACCGGTGTAGCCGTCCGACGGCATGGCCTCGGAGTAGCTCTTGTAGCTCTTGCCGGCGGTGAGCAGCTGGTTGGCGATGTTGTTGCCACTGTAGGTGTGCGGGCAGCTGTCGTCGGTGACGCCCTGGGTGGAGCCGGAGAACATGGCGAGGTAGTTGGGCTCGCTCGGGTGGGTGACGCCGTAGGACTGGGTGAATTTCGCGCCCTGCCCGGCCAGGCTGTTGAAGTACGGCGCGCTGGAGCTGCCGTTGATCTGCGAGTACGAATGGTTCTCGAACATCACCAGCACGATGTGGTCGAACACCGGAACGCTGCCCGCCGCAGCGGCTTCCGACGAATTGACGACGGCGGACGTCGCCATACCGATGAACGCGGCGGCCGACATGACGGCGGCAGCGATGCGCTTCCTGAACACAGATCCTCCTGAAGGACTCGAGCGGGCCCCGGCAGCACCGCCAGGGCCGCGCAATATTAAGAACCGCCATGCGCCGGAACGACGAATGCTCTGCGGCCATCCGATGTGGGGAAAGTGAACAAATCGCATGGCCACTTTCCGCTGACTCGGACCGAGTCCCCCTGCCGCAGCACGAGTTTCGAAGCAGCAAACCCGCGACCACCAGCGTTTTTGTCGAATCTACAAAAAGTTGACGGAATCGCTGGCGCTCCACGTTTTAGTCATCTAGCCTAAAACCATGACGACAGCGCGAGAGACCGCGGAGACCATCCGGGCGGCTCGGCGGCCCGAAGACCTCTTCGGTTCCGCCGCAACGGATTCCACGAGCAGACAGGCGGCACGACGGCGATACCACCGGCTGGCCGCACTGGTCCACCCCGACCGGGTCGAGGCCGTCGACACGGCGGCCGCGGGCGCAGCCTTCGCCCGGCTGTCGGAGCTGTACCAGCGGTGGCTGGACCTGGACCAAGCCGCCTTCGAGGTGACCGGGGCGCGCGGGCGGCATCCCGTCGGGGCGCTGCACGCGGCCGGATCCATCGCCGACGTGTACCGCTCCGGCTCGGATCGGGTGGTGAAGATCCCGCGCCGCGCGGCCGCCAACCGGTTGCTGGCCGGTGAGCGAAACGCCTTGCGCGACATCGCGACCGTGGCCGCCGAACACGAATGGCTGCGACCGTACTTCCCCGAACTCGTCGACACCGTCGACCATCTCGACTCGGGTACCGGCGAACAGCGCACGGTCAATGTGCTGGCCGGCCTGACCGACGGGTTCGTGACGATGGAGGAGGTCCGCGCCGCCTATCCGGACGGGCTCGACCCGCGCGACTACGCGTGGATGCACCGGCGGCTGCTGCGCTGCCTCGCCGGGGCGCAGCTGGCGGGCTGGGTGCACACCGCGATCAGTCCCGCCAATGTGCTGGTGCATCCGCGACTGCACGGAATCGTGCTGGTGGGCTGGTCATTCGCGACCCGGCCGGGCAATCCCGCGGCGGCCACGCTGAAGTCGCTGGACTATCCGCCCGAGATCCGCGACGCGGTCTCCCCCGCCACCGACGTCCACCTCGCGCATCGCCTCATGCTCACCATGCTCGGCGACCGCGCACCCGCCCCGATGCGCGCGTACGCCACCGGGTGCCTGCAAGCCGATCCCGGACTGCGGCCCGACGCCGCGGACCTGCTCGGCGAATTCGACGATCTGCTCGACCGGCTCTACGGGAAGCGCCGCTTCCGGCCCTTCGAGCTCACGAAAGGTAAGTGATAGCAATGGGTTACGGAAGCTGGGACGACAGCGCCTACGACGCGGCGCGGACCTTCCGCGCGGCCGAGGGACTCGACGACTTCGGCTACACCGCCGACATGCGGTCCACGCCGTGGGAGCAGTGGAAGGCGCACCCCACCCTGGATCCGTTCGGCGTGGGCATGCGCGAATCGCGCGACTCCGACGACCACGGCAACTCGCTGCCCATCGCGGTGCTGTTCGACGTCACCGGGTCCATGGGCCGGGTGCCGCGGGTCATGCAGGAGAAGCTGGCCAAACTGCACGGACTGTTGCAGCGCAAGGGCTATGCCGACGATCCGCAGATCCTGTTCGGGGCCATCGGCGACGCCGACAGCGACCGGGTGCCGCTGCAGGTCGGGCAGTTCGAATCCGACAACCGCATGGACGAGCAGCTGCGGCTGATCCTCCTCGAAGGCGGCGGCGGTGGGCAGAAGTCCGAAAGCTACGAGCTGGCCGCGTATTTCATCGCCCGCCACACCGTCACCGACGCGTGGGAGAAGCGCGGACGCAAGGGCTACCTGTTCATCGTCGGCGACGAGCTGAACAAGAAGCGGCTGCCCGCACGGCACATCCAGGCCGTCATCGGCGACGACGTGCGCAGCGACATCGCGGTCGACTCCGTCTACCGGGAGCTGGCCGACCGGTGGAACGTGCACTACATCCTGCCCAATCAGTCCAGCTACTACCGGGATCCGGAGATCGCCGAGCACTGGCAGGGGCTGCTGGGCGAGCGGTTCCTGCGGCTCGAGGATCCGGCCGCGGTGTGCGAGCTCATCGCGCTGACCATCGGGATCGGCGAGGACCGCGTCGATCTGGGGGCCGGGCTGGCCGACCTGCGCGATATCGGGTCGACCAGTGAGGCCGATGCGGTCGGCAAGGCGCTCGCGCCGCTGGGCGGGGCCCGCCGGGGCCGCAGCGTGGGCGCGCTGCCCGCCGCCACCGGGACCGACGACGTCGATCTCTGATCACGAAAGAGAAAGGGACAGCTCATGTTCGGCGACCGTCACCTCATCGTGGTGGACCTCGGCTTCGGTGACGCCGGGAAAGGGGCCACCGTCGACTGGCTGTGCTCACCGCGGGCCGGGCTCGACGTGGCCGCGGTGGTGCGGTTCAACGGCGGGGCGCAGGCCGCCCACAATGTGGTCGCCGACGGCCGCCACCACACCTTCCGGCAGTTCGGGTCCGGCACCCTGTCCGGGGTGCCGACCCTGCTGTCGCGGCACATGCTCGTCGAGCCGCTGGCCCTGGCGGCCGAGGCCCGCGAACTCGCCGCGCTGGGGGTCGCCGATCCGCTGTCCCTGCTCTACGTCGACGAACGCGCCCTGCTCACCACGCCGATCCACGGGGCCGCCAACCGCTGCCGGGAGGATACGAGGGGTACCGCCCGGCACGGTTCGTGCGGCATCGGCATCGGGGAGACCGCGAGCTACGCCCTCGACCACGACGCGCCGCGGGTCGCCGACTGCGCGCGACCGGATGTGCTGCGGCGCAAGCTGATCGCACTCGAGGAGCACTACGCGCCGCTGCTCGCCGGGGGACGGCACCGCTACGACCCGATCGACGATCTGGTCGCGGCGTACACCGCCTTCGCCGACGCGGTGGCCGTCCTGCCCGGCGAACAGCTCGCGGGGTTCGCGCGCAGCGGGCGGCTGGTGTTCGAGGGGGCGCAGGGCGTGCTGCTCGACGAATGGCGCGGGACCCACCCGTACACGACCTGGTCGACCGTGGAACCCCGCAATGCGCGGGACATGCTGGCGCGCATCGGGACTCCGGGCTACGTGCTCGGCGTGACCCGGGCCTACATGACCCGGCACGGGACCGGGCCGTTCCCGACCGAGGACCCCGCGCTCTCGATTCCCGAGCCGCACAATGGAACCGGCGTCTACCAGGGCGCGTTCCGGCGCGGGCACCTCGATCCGCTGCTGCTGCGCTACGCGATCGACGCCTGCGGCGGGATCCACGGACTGGCCGTCAACCACCTCGACGCGGTCGGCGACATCCGCACCGCCACCGGATATCTCACCGCGGACGGGTGCGTCGACCGGCTCGACTGCGGGGTCTGGCAGGACCTGGACCACCAGCAGGGGCTCAGCGACCTGCTCAGCGCCGCCACTCCGGCCCTGGCCGACCTGCCCGGCGACGTCCCCGGCTACCTGGAGGCCGAACTCGGCGCGCCGGTGGTGCTCACCGCCCACGGCCCGGATCGAGCCGATCGCACGGTCCGGATCACCGCTCAGGCATGATTGTCCATTTGTGGAGCAACAATCCGCGGTATCCATCGACGTGATCGCCCTGCGCTACGGGCCCGACGACCCCACCGCCACGCTCGGCATCGCCGCGCGGCGCTGGGAACCGTTCGCCGGGGAACTCGCGCTGCCGGGCGTGCTGCTCGGCCTCGGCGAACGCCTCGCCGATGCCGCCCACCGCGCGGTGCACACCAAACTCGGGGTGCCCGAGGGCGCCATCCTCGCCGTCGGACAGGTCGCCACCTTCGACGAACCCCACCGCGACCCACGCGGACCGACCCTGTCCATCGCCATGTGGGCGGTCGTCGGCGCGCACGAATCCGACACCGCGACCTGGGTGCCTTTCGACGCGGTCCCGCCGCTGGCGTTCGACCACAACCAGATCGTCGCCGCCGCCCGGGAACGGCTGGCCGACATGCTGTGGAAGGACCTGACATTCACCCGCGCCCTCACCGGCGACCAGTTCACCGCCACCCGCGCGGTCGGCCTCACCACCGCCCTGCACGGCGCCAAACCCGACCCGGGCAACTTGAACCGGACCCTCGCCGCGCTGCCCGGGCTGTCCCGCACCGGCGAACGCGTCCGTGTGAAAGCCACCGGCCGCCCGGCCGCGGTGTGGTCCTTCGCCTGAACGCCGTGGGCGCGGCGAGCGTCAGGGGATCAGGACCGGGCGGCCGCGCAGTCGTCCCGCGGCCAGGAGGTCGTGGGCGTCGGCGACACGGTCGAGCGGGAAGGTCTCGGCGACTCGCGGGGTCAGGCGGCCCGCGTCGACCAGTGCGGCCAGCTCGGCCAGGCGGCGGCCGTCGGCTCGAATCCAGGTGTTGGCCACGCGGATTCCGCGCAGGGCCGCCGGTTCGGCACCGCCCACCAAGGCCGTGAACGCGCCGGACGAACGCACGGCGTCGAGGGCTTCGACGCCCAGTACCGCCGCGTCGAGGGCGCCGTCGACGCCACCGGGGACCAGGGCGCGCACCGCGTCACCGAGGCGTTCGCCGCGCGGGACGAAGAACTCCGCGCCCAGCTTGCGTACCGCGTCCGCGTCGGCGGACCCCGCCGTCGCTACCACCCGAAGGCCGTGGGCCACCGCCAGTTCCACCGCGTAGCCGCCCACGGCTCCGGCCGCGCCGGTGATCAGGACCGTCGCGCCGGTTGGCAGACCGAGCAGGTCCAGGGATTGCGCGGCGGTGAGGGCGTTCAGCGGGACGGTCGCCGCCTCGATCGCCGAGACCGTGCGCGGTGCGAGAGCGACGGCGGCCGCCTCCAGGATCACCTGGTCGGCGTGCGTGCCCAGGGCCACATCGAGCCGATCGGACAGGCCGAACACCGTGTCACCGATCGCGAATTCCGTGACACCGGAACCGATGTCGTCGATGGTCCCGGCGACGTCCCAGCCCAGGCCGATCACCTCGCGCGGCAACATCAGCCCCGCCTGGGCCAATCCGCCCGAGCGGGTGTGCAGGTCGGCCGGCTGCACGGCTGCCGCGGTGACGCGGATCCGCACCTGCCCGGGGCCGGGCGCGGGCAGCGGCACCTCGGCCACCTCCAGAACCTCGGATCCTCCGAACGATCGAACGATGACGGCGCGCATGTGAAAACTCCTCTGCTGTACGGTTTCCCACCCCGACGCCGAACCTAGGGAGTGTTACTCTCCATCGGGAAGTACGCACCTCGGAGTGCGTACCGAACGTCAGGGAGAGTCATGGCGACCAAGACCGCCGCCCAACGGCGCACCGAGGCCCGGCGCGACTACGACGCCTACATCCAGGAATGTCCCACCCGGCACCTGCTCGACCGGATCAGCGACAAGTGGGTCAGCCTGCTGCTCAACGCGCTCGCCGACGGTCCCCGCCGCTACAGCGATCTCAATCGCATCGTGGCCGGCGTCAGCCAGAAGATGCTCACCCAGACCCTGCGCGGCATGGAACGTGACGGGCTGGTGACCCGCACCGTCACGCCGTCGGTTCCGGTGCGGGTCGACTATCGGCTCACGGCACTCGGGCAGAGTTTGCTGCCGGTCATGCGGGCCATCAAGGACTGGGCCGAGACCCACATCGAGGACGTGCTCGCGGCCCGCGAAAGCTACGACGCCGCGGGCTGATCGATCACCGATCGGACCAGCTGCCGGACACCATCGAGGAGGCGGTCCCGCTGGCCCGAACGGACCAGGTGGGGCACCAGTTCGCCGCCGAGCGGCGCGAGCAGCAGACCGCCGACCACCTCGGCGTCGAGATCGGGGCGGATCTCGCGCAGCAGGGTGCTGATGTGGTTCGCCCAGAAGGCGTGGAATTCGTCGCGGCGCGGATGCGGCGGGAGCGCCTGGTAGGCGACGTTCAGTTCGAGGTCGTCGGCGATCAGCCGGGTCATGGCGTCGAAGTAGGCGAGCAGGCGCTCCCCCGCGGGCGCGCCCGGGCCCAGCGGCGGCGGACCGCTGGTCACCGCCTCCATCAAGCCGACCGCGCCTTCCGCGACGAGCTCGTACAGCAGGCCCGCGCGATTGCCGAACCGGTGGAACAGCGTGCCCTTGGCCACGCCGGCCGCGGCGGCGATGCGGTCCATGGTCGCCGCCTCCGCGCCTTCCTCGGCGAACAGCGTGCGGGCCGCCGCCAGGATTGCCTGGCGGTTGCGGGCCGCGTCGGCGCGTTCCTTGGGCGGGTTCATATCACCACTTCCATTGACAACTTGACCGACAGTCAATATCTTCGCAGACATATCTTGACCGTCAGTCAACTTATGAGGTTCTCAATGCAAGCAATCCTATTGACCGGCACCGGCGGGCCCGACGTCCTGGTGGCCGGAGAGGTTCCCGCACCCCGCCCACAGGCCGGGGAGATCCTGCTGCGGACCGAGGCGATTCCCGTGCTGTTCCCCGAGACCATGCTGCGGTCCGGCGCGTTTCCGCTGCCGGTGCAGTTCCCCCTCGTGTTCGGCACCCAGGCCGCGGGCGTCGTCACCGAAGTCGGCGCGGGCGTGGACGCCTCGCTCGTCGGGCAGCGAGTGGTGGTGAGCAGCAACAGTTTCGGCACCTACGCCGAACAGGTCTGCGTCCCCGCCCAGGCCGCCACCCCGATCCCGGACGGACTGAGCACCGACGCCGCCGCGGCCGTCGCCATGAGCGGATCGGTCGCCATTCCCCTGCTCGAGACCGCGCGGCTCACCGGCACCGAGACGATCCTCGTCGAGGCGGCGGCGACCGGCGTCGGGGCCTACCTCACCCAGCTGGCCAAGGAGTACGGCGCGGCCCGCGTCATCGCCACCGCGGGCGGGCCCGAGAAGGCCGCGCGGGCACGCGAATTCGGTGCCGACCTCGTCGTCGACCACCACACCCCCGGATGGACCCGGCAGCTGGCCGACCTGCTCGGCGGCGCGACGCTGGACGTGGTCTTCGACTCCGTCGGCGGCGAATCCGCGCTCGAGCTGCTGGATCTGATGACCCCGCTGCAGGGGCGCATGCTCAGCTACGGGTTCCTGTCCGGCGCGCCCGCGCAGGTCGGCGCCATGGATCTGATCATGCGCGGCCTGACGCTCACCGGGTGCTCCGGCCCGGCCTGGCTGGCCGGGGTCGCGGCCGCGACCGGGACCGCCCTGCATCGGGCCGCGACGGGGTCGCTCACCCCGCTGATCGACCGCGTGCTGCCGTTGCACCAAGCCGCACACGCCCACCGCGTGCTCGAGGATCGCGCCGCCAAGGGCACGATCATCCTGCGCGCGGGCTGAGCGGCGCTCAGAGGTCCCGTGACGCTCAGAGGTCCTTCAAGCAGAACGTCATCGGTTGTTCGGTCAGTGTGATGACCTTGTCGGCCTCGGAATCGCAGAGGTTCTCGTCCGATTGGCCGTCGAACCGGCTCAGCACCCGGAAACTCGCGTTGGTCGAACCGCATTCGGCGTACTGATAGCCGGTCATCATGCTCTCGTGATAGCAGGCGCCCGGCTGGAAATTCGGCGCCAGACACAGGTAGGCCATCGAGGCGCCGTTGAGCGTCTCCTCGTAGGAGGTGTAGTCGGCGGCACACTCGGCCTTGGCGCTGGAGTGCTTGGCCACCTTGTACACCGCCTTCGGGGAGGCGCAGTCCACCGGCTCGGTCTTGGAATTGATCATCGACCCCTCGATAACGTTGATGCAATCGCCGACCTTCGAACGTCCGGTATCGGACTTCCCCGCGTCCTTGAGGCTGTCCGCACCCTTCTGCACCGCCGAGCAACCCGCCAGCGCCAGCGCGAAAACCGCCACGGCCACCGGAATCAGCCGCCACCAGCGCCGCATTCCCGCCGAACTCACCTGCATCGTTGCCACGAACCTCTCTCACCGGTCATCAATTCGAACCCCGACAACCAAACCCGGTCCGCGATCGGCGAGCATCCGTGGAACCACGGGATCGGCCCGGAATTCGGACGACGCCGACATCGCGCTAGGCTCCGGCGGGGGGCCGTTCGCTCGGAAAGGAGTGCGTGATCGAGCCATTCGTCGGCCGCGTTCACGAACTCGCCGTGCTGGACGCGACCTACCACGCGCCCGCCCGCCGCCGCGTGTACCTCGTCGAAGGCCCGGCCGGCATCGGAAAGTCCAGGCTCCTGGCCGAATCCGCGCGGCGCGCCCGCGACGCGGGATTGCGTACTATCACCGTCACCGCCACCGAGTACGAGCAGTCGACGCCACGCCACGTCCTGCTCGAACTCGCCGACCAACTCGACGGCGACACCCACGCCGCCGACGATGACGGCCGCATCTCCGATGACACGATCGCCACCGCCGGTACCGGGGAATCGGCGCGCTGGCTGCGGAACCGGCTCTCACCCTCTCCCACCGTCCTGATCATCGACGACACGCACTGGGCGGACACGGCGTCACTCCAGGTGTTGGCCTTGCTGATCCGGCAGTCCCCCGATGCCGCGAACGTGGTCCTCGCCTTCCGAGCAGGACAATTCCCCACCGAACTCGGCGCCGCCCTGCGCACCCCGCGCGCCGAGGTGAAGCACTTGACCGTGCCGCCGCTCTCCGCCGACGAGGCCACCGCCCTGCTCCCCGACCTACCGCCCGCGCGCCGGGCCCGGCTCGTCGCGGCGGCGCAGGGCAATCCGCTGTACCTCCAGGTGCTCGCCGAACTCACACCCGCGGAACTCGACGAGACACTGCGCCCCGATGAGCCCGGCACGCCCGGTAACCCGCACTCTCACGGGCACGGAGCATTGGATCGCACCCTGCGAGCCGAACTAGCGCACCTGCCACTCCGCGAACAGCTCGTCGCCCAGTCCGCCGCCGTCTGCGGCACGACCGCGGACACCGAACTACTCAGCACCACCGCCGAAGTCACCCGCACCGACCTCGACGCCGCCGTCGACGACCTCGCCCGCCGCGGCTGGCTCACCGTCACCGCCGGCACTATCGACTTCCGCCACCCCCTCATCCGCACCGCCGCCTACCGCCTCGCCGGCCCCGCCTGGCGAGCCGCCGCCCACGCCCGCGCCGCCCGCTTCCTCCGCGCCGTCGACGCCCCACTCCTCGCCCGCGCCCGCCACCTCGAACATGCCTTCGGCGGCCGCGACGAATTGGCCGCCGCCGAACTGATCCGCGCCGCCGAACAAGCCCTCGCCACCGCCCCCGCGACCAGCGCCCGCTGGATCGAGACAGCCCTCCGTCTCGCCCCCGACCACCCCGCCCGCCCACACCGACTGTTGTGGGGGCGGGCGCTGCTGTTGTCCGGTTCCGTCGAACGGGCGCGGGAGGTGCTCGAACCTCTACTCCCGCACGAGCATTCGGACCGGACCGCGCCGACGGTGGGGGTGGGCGCGAATGCGGACGCGACATCCGCCGGATCGGCGGGTACCGGGCCGGGAGGCGAGCTGGACTCCGCCGCGGTCCAGACGGACTCGGCCGGGTGCGAACGGTCCGGAGGCAACGAGGCGGTATTGCTGTACGCGCGGTGTGAGCGGATTCTGGGCAGGATCGACAGCGCACGGCAGTTGCTGGCGCGGGCGGTCGGACGGCTGGATCCGGGTGAGAGTGGGTCCGTACAGCTGGAACTGGCGGTCCTGGAGTCGCAGGATGACCGCGAGCGGGAGGCGGAGATGCGGATCCGGGGGTTGTTCGCGTCGGGGGCCGTGCGGGATCCGGCGATCGGGGCGGCGGCTCGGACATTGCGCAGTATGGGGCAGCTCAACGGGCTGGACCTGAGCGCGGCGCGCGCGGACTATCGAGCCGCGGAACGAGAGTTCGCGCGGCTCACCGACACTCGGCTGCTCGACGTCGTGCACGCGGTCGCGGCGCTGGGCTGGATGGCGTACTTCCTCGACGATCAGCGCACCGGGCTGGCCCATATCGAACGCGCCATCGGGGTGAGCCGGCGGCGCGGCCGCAGCTTCATGCTGCCGGAGTTGCACACGGTCCACGCCTACTCGCTGGCCAAGCTCGGCCGTTACGACGATGCGCTCGCCGCCGCCGAAGACGCGCTGGAAACCGCTCGGCTGTACGGATATCCGGGCATCGCGCCGCTGGCGGGCGCGGCCAAACTCCGTATTCTCCAGGACACCGCGCCGCCGGCCGAGGTGCTGAGCTGGTGGCGCGCCCTCGACGCCCTCCCCCGCCCCGCCATGCGCTGGTGGCGCGCCACCGTCGACGCCGCGCTCGCCGAAATCGCTGCCCGCCTGCAACATCCGACCGGGGCCGGCGAGCCGATCGCCGGTGCGGGCGGGCCGCCGGATTCCGCGGACTCGCCGGCGCGCGACCATCCGATGCGGGCCGCGGAGCTCGCGGTCGGCGCGCTCGCCTGCCTGGCCCGCGGCGATCAGGAGGCGGCCGGAACGCTCGTGACGCGGGCCGACCAGGTCGCCGAGCGGCTCGACCTGCCCGGGCAGCGGGCCGCCGCCGCGCGGGCGCGCGCCGGATATCTCTGCGCCCGAGGCGAACTCGACGCCGCCGCACACGCCGCCGAGGCGGCCATCGCCTATTACGGGCAGGCGGGCATGCCCGTGTTCCGCGCCCAGGCCATGCTGGTCGCCGCCGAAATCGACGGCAAACAGGGCGATTTCGCCGCGGCGACCGCGCGGATCGCCACCGCGCGTGAGGAATTCGTGGCCGCCGGAGCACACGAGTTACTCGCCGCCGCCACCACCGCGCAGCGCAAACTGGCCGGCCATCGCAGCGTGAGCGGTGCGACCACCTTGAGCGGACGCGAACGCGAGGTCGCCGAGCTGGCGGCGCGCGGGCTCACCAACAAGGAGATCGCCGAGCAGCTCTTCCTGAGCCCGCGCACCGTGGAGGACCACCTGGGACGCATCCTGCGCAAACTCGGACTCAGCGGCCGCGCGGGCATCGCGCACCGGCTCGCGGAACTGGATCGATCGGAGTGAAAGTGGATCCGCGACCCACCTGACCGGGCGGCGGGGCTAGCACCCGGGCGTGCGGCGACGCGAGGTCAGCCGGTGATTTCCCACTCGTGGACGGTGAGCTCCGACGCGCCAGTGGTGTGGATCGGGTCGGTGTGGATCAATTCCCGTGCGGCGGTCAGGCTCTCGGCGGTGATGACGTAGGCGCCGCCGGTGCCGTCGGTGAATTTTCCGGTCTCGACCAGCTGGCCGCGGTCGCGGACCTGCGCCAGCCATTCCTTGTGCGGAACGACGACGGAGTCGTCGAAGCGCGGGGTGCGCATGGCCATGACCAGATATTTGCGCACCCTGCGCCTCTCCTTCGAACTACTTGTCGTCGTCGGCGACGGTCGAGCGGGTGGCCGCGGCGGCGGCCCGCACCTGCGGAGCCACCTGGACCACCTGGCCGAGCACGCCATTGATGAACGACGGGGAATCGTCGGTGGACAGCTCCTTGGCCAGCTCCACCGCCTCGTCCACGGCCACCACCGGTGGAACGTCGTTGGCGTGGAACAACTCCCACACCGCCACCCGCAGGATGGCGCGGTCCACGGCGGGCAGCCGCGGCAGCGTCCAGTCCTGCGACAGGTACGACTCGATGGTGCCGTCCACCCGGTCCAGATCGTCGGCGACACCTTCGACCAGGACTCGGGTGTAGGGGTTGATCGGCGCGATGGACTCCTCACGCACCGCCAGGGAGACCCGCTCGGAGAGCAGGTCGGCCGGGTCGATGTCGCGGGCCTCCGCCTCGAACAGCAGATCCACCGCACGCCGACGCGCCTTGTGCCGTGCGCCGAGCTTCTTGAAAGACTTCTTGTCCGATTGATCGGCCACGGAAGACATTATCCGTCGCGTCAGTTGTTGACGCGGCTGATGTAGCTGCCGTCACGGGTGTCGATGCGCAGCTTGTCGCCCTGGTTGATGAACAGCGGCACCTGCACCTCGGCGCCGGTCTCCACGGTGGCGGGCTTGGTGCCGGCCGAGGAGCGGTCGCCCTGCAGGCCCGGCTCGGTGTGGGTGACGATGACGTCGATGGCGACGGGGAGCTCGACGAACAGCGCCTCACCCTCGTGCATGGCGATCTGGACGGCCATGTTCTCCAGCAGGAAGCCCGCGTTGCGGCCCAGCAGCGCCTCGCTCAGGTGGATCTGGTCGTAGGTGTCGCCGTCCATGAAGATGTAGTCCTCACCATCGTGGTAGAGGTACGTCATGTCGCGACGGTCGACGGTCGCGGTCTCCACCTTGACGCCGGCGTTGAAGGTCTTGTCGACGACCTTGCCCGAGACCACGTTCTTCAGCTTGGTGCGCACGAAGGCGGGACCCTTACCCGGCTTCACATGCTGGAACTCGACGATCTGCTGCAGCTGATTGTCGATCTTCAGCACGAGGCCGTTCTTGAAGTCGCTGGTGTCCGCCACTGTCCTCGGATCTCCTACTAGTCGTTACAACCGCGCGTCAGTCGACGACGGTCAGGTCTTTGCTGGTGCGGGTGAGCAGCTCCGGGCCCCCCTGGCGAACCACGAGCGTGTCCTCGATCCGGACGCCACCGCGGCCGGGGAAGTACACACCTGGCTCGACGGTCACCGCCACGCCATCCAGCAGTGTACCCGTGCCGGTTTTGGCGATTCCGGGCGCTTCGTGAATCTGCAGGCCGACGCCGTGTCCGAGACCGTGCACGAACAGGTCGCCGTGACCGGCCGACTCGATCACCCCGCGGGACGCGGCATCGACCGCTGTGGTGGAGACGCCGGGGGCCAATGCCTCACGGCCCGCCTTCTGCGCGGCGCTGACCAGGTCGTACACCTCGCGCTGCCAGTCGGTGGGCGCGCCCAGGACGAAGGTGCGGGTCATGTCGGAGTGGTAGCCGCGCGACACCGCACCGAAGTCGAGCTTCACGAAATCGCCGGTGGCCAGTACCGCCTCGGTCGGGCGGTGATGCGGGACAGCCGAATTCGCGCCCGCCGCCACGATGGTCTCGAAGGACACCGCCTCCGCGCCGTGCTCGAACATGAGCCATTCCAGGTCGCGGGCCACCTGCCGCTCGGTGCGGCCCGGACGCAGACCACCACGTTCGAGCAGGGCGGCCAGGGCCGCGTCGGCGGCGTCGCAGGCCGCGCGCAGGCAGTCCACCTCGTAGTCGTCCTTGACCATGCGCAGCTGCTCGACCAGGCCCGGTACCGGGACCAGGTCCAGGCCGGTGCCCAGGGCGGCCAGGCCGCGATGCTGTTCGACGGTGACCACGTGGCTCTCGAAACCGACCCGTCCGGTCTGCCACTCCCCCGCGATCTCCATCACCCGGCGCGCGCTCGACCGGTTGATCTCGGCGCGCAGATCCGGCACCTGCACGCCGACCTGGGTGAGATAGCGGCCGTCGGTGCTGATGATGGTGCGGTCCTCGCTGGAATCCCACGCGTAGACCAGCAGCGCGGCGTTCGACCCGGTGAAACCGGTCAGGTACCGGATATTGATCAGGTCCGTGACCAGCAGCGCGTCGACACGGTTCTCCACCAGCAGATTCCGCAGGTTGGCCCGGCGCAGCGCGTAGTCGGGTCGCCGGGCCGGATCGTGATCAGCAGACATGCGTCAAAGCTACCGCCGACACGCCGCGACACGGGCCCGCAACACGTGAATGGGGTGGTTAGGGAAACCCCGGTATTCACAACCGAAGCAGTTGTCCACATTTCGCGACGGCACGGCCCACGCGGGCCGCGGACGCGAGAACCTCGAAGCATGAATTGGACGGCGATGCTGGTGCTCACGGTGTGGTGCGCGGCCCTGAGCGCCTTCGATGTACGGGAGCGCCGGCTGCCCGATGCCCTCACCCTGCCCGGGGCGGTGGTGATCCTCGGCTACGGATTCGCCGTGGGCACACCCGAATTGGCGGTGGCGGGCGGGCTCATGCTCGCGCTCCCCTACCTGGTCGTGCACCTGTGCTGCCCGCCCGCGCTCGGCGCGGGGGACGTGAAGCTCGCGCTGGGCCTGGGCGCGGCGACCGCCCTGGGCGACACCTGGAGCTGGTCGTGGGCCGCGCTGGCCGCACCGATGCTGACAGCTTGCGCCGCGGCGGGAACACTCATGACGCCCACCCTCGGGACCCGAATCCCGCTCGTGCCGACTCCACCGTGGTGGCCGGGCGGGCGCGGCAGCGCGCGGCCGGTGCATCGCGCGGTGATCCGTATGTGGCGCGAACCACCGCACACCGTGGCATCGGCGGCTTCCGGGCGAGGTGGCGGCGTGGCGGGCGAGGTGGCGACGCTCGCGCACGGGCCCGCCATGTGTGCGGCGAGTGTGGTGGCGTTGCTGGCCGGGCGCTGACATCGGGCTTCGCGCGGGCCGTGTGTCCGGGCACCTCGGTATTCATGAAAGGATGTCACTCGTGTTGCGCTGGATAACTGCCGGAGAATCCCATGGTCCTGCTCTCGTCACCATCCTCGAGGGGATGGTGGCCGGTGTCGAGGTGACCTCCGCCGAGATCGGCGCGCAGCTGGCCCGGCGTCGACTCGGGTACGGGCGTGGCGCGCGGATGAAGTTCGAGGCCGACGTGGTGACCATGGTCGGCGGCGTGCGGCACGGCCGCACCATGGGCGGACCGGTCGCCATCGAGGTGGCGAACTCGGAGTGGCCCAAGTGGACCCAGGTCATGGCCTCGGACCCCGTCGATCAGGCCGAGCTGGCCGAGCTGGCGCGCAACGCGCCGCTGACCCGTCCGCGTCCCGGCCACGCCGACTACTCGGGCATGCTCAAGTACGGCTTCGACGACGCTCGCAATGTGCTGGAGCGCGCCAGCGCCCGGGAGACCGCGGCCCGTGTCGCGGCGGGCACGGTCGCCAAGAACTTCCTCCGTCAGGCGCTCGGCGTCGAGGTCATCTCGCACGTGGTGTCGATCGGCGCGGCCGCCGACACCACCGGTGTGGTGCCGACCGCCGCGGATCTGGACGCCATCGACGAGTCGCCGGTGCGCGCGTTCGACAAGGACGCCGAGGCGGCCATGATCGCCGAGATCGAGGCGGCCAAGAAGGACGGCGACACCCTCGGCGGCGTGGTCGAGGTCGTCATCGAGGGCCTGCCGGTCGGCCTGGGCTCGTTCACCTCCGGTGAGGCGCGCCTGGACTCGCGCCTCGCGGCCGCGCTCATGGGCATTCAGGCCATCAAGGGCGTCGAGGTCGGCGACGGTTTCGAGACCGCCCGCCGGCGCGGCAGCCAGGCCCACGACGAGATGCGCCCGGGCCCCGACGGCGTGCTGCGCTCCACCAACCGGGCCGGCGGCCTCGAGGGCGGCATGACCAATGGCGAGGCGCTGCGGGTGCGCGCGGCCATGAAGCCGATCTCGACGGTGCCGCGCGCGCTGTCGACGGTGGACATGACCTCCGGCGAGGAGGCGGTGGCCATTCACCAGCGCTCCGACGTATGCGCGGTTCCGGCCGCCGGTGTGGTCGCCGAGGCCATGGTCGCGCTCGTCGTTGCGCAGGCGGTGCTGGAGAAGTTCGGCGGCGACTCGCTGCCCGAGACCATCGACAACATCCACGCCTATCTCGAGCGGATCAACGCCCGCCCGCACATTCCGGGCAACGCCGGGCAGTGACCACCGAGGACAGTGCGGCGCCGGGCGAAACCGACCGGCCCGCACCGAATGTCGTCTTGGTCGGCCCGCCGGGCGCGGGCAAATCGACCATCGGGCGCAAGCTGGCCCGTGAGCTCGGCGTGGAGCTGTACGACACCGACGCCGGAATCGAGGAGCGCACCGGGCGCACGATTCCGGAGATCTTCGCGACCGACGGCGAGCCGGAGTTCCGGCGCATCGAGGAAGAGGTCGTCCGCGACGCCGTGCTCGCCGGACATGGCGTGGTGTCGCTGGGCGGCGGCTCGGTGCTCTCGGCGGCGACCCGCGAACTGCTGCGCGACCGCACGGTCATCTATCTGGAGATCAGTGTCGGCGAGGGCCTGCGCCGCACCGGCGCGAGCACCAATCGCCCGCTGCTCAACGGCGACGACCCGGCCAAGAAGTACCGCGAACTGATGAAGACCCGCCGCCCCCTCTACCGCGAGGTGGCGACCGTGCGGGTCCGCACCGACGGCCGCAGCCCCGGCCGCGTCGTCCGCATGATCCTGGCCAAACTCGGTATCGAGCCGGTCGAGCGCCCCGAAGACCCGGCCACCGACACCACGCCCGCCGAGTCGGCCGCGTCCTCCCGCTCCCGCGCGCGCCGCAAACGCCGCCGGGGCGGCAAGGTCCGCGGCGAGAACACCGCGACCGGAACCGAAACGACCACCGCCACGGCCGATTCCAGCGCTCCCGAGCGCAACGGCCGCGGTCCCGGCGGCCGGTCCGAGGACACCGCCGACGGAGCCGAGACCACGAAACGCGGTCGCCGCAACCGCCGTTCGCGCCGCCGGGGCGGCCGGGCCGCCGAATCCGGCACGCCCGCCGCGGTTTCCACGACCGCACCGGCCACCGACTCCGGGTCCACTGCCTCGGAGCGTCCGGTCGGCGGACGGCGTCGCCGCGCCGCGCGCGCGGCCGGTGCACCCTCGAACCCCGCCGCCGGTGCCCAGAGTTCACCCCAGGCGGCATCGGCGTCGGAGACCACCACGGCCGCCGCGCGCCCGGATACTCCCGCCGCGCAAACAGGTTCGGATCGGGCCTCCGGCACCGTGGCGGCGCCCGGTAGCGGCCGGTCCCGTCGTGCCCGCGCCAGACGGGCACGCGCGCGGGCGCGCGCCGAGCACAGCGCAGATCAATCCGCACAAGCAGAATCGGAGCAGCAAGCATGAGCGAGCCGACTCGCATCGAGGTTCGTACCGCGGACCCGTACCCGGTGATCATCGGGCGGGGCCTGCTCGGGGATCTGGTCGACGAGGTGACCGGACGGTCCGCGGTGCGGACCGTCGCGATCTTCTATCAGCCGCCGCTGGCCGAGACCGCCGAGGTGGTGCGCAAGGCCCTCGTGGACAAGGGGATCGACGCGCACCGGGTGGAGATCCCGGACGCCGAGGCCGGTAAGGATCTGCAGGTCGCCGGGTTCTGCTGGGAGGTGCTCGGGCGGATCGGGCTGACCCGCAAGGACCTGATCGTGAGCCTCGGCGGCGGCGCGGCCACCGACCTCGCCGGATTCGTGGCCGCCACCTGGATGCGCGGTGTCGACATCGTGCATGTCCCGACCACGCTGCTGGCCATGGTGGACGCCGCGGTCGGCGGCAAGACCGGCATCAACACCGAGGCCGGCAAGAACCTGGTCGGCTGCTTCCACGAACCCGCCGCGGTCATGGTGGACCTGGCGACCCTGGAGACGGTGCCGCGCAACGAGATCGTGGCGGGCATGGCCGAGATCATCAAGGCCGGTTTCATCGCCGACCCGGTGATCCTGGAGCTGGTCGAACGCGACCCGCAGGCCGCCCTGGACCCGACCGGCGACGTGCTGCCCGAGCTGGTGCGCCGCGCCATCCAGGTCAAGGCGAATGTGGTGGCCGCCGACCTGAAGGAATCGGATCTGCGCGAGATCCTCAACTACGGCCACACCCTGGGCCACGCCATCGAGCGCCGCGAGCGCTACCGGTGGCGGCACGGCGCGGCCGTCTCGGTCGGCCTGGTCTTCGCCGCCGAGCTGGGCCGCCTGGCCGGACGTCTCGACGACGAGACCGCCGACCGGCACAAGGCGATCCTGGAGAGCATCGGCCTGCCCACTACCTACGACGCCGACGCGCTGTCGCAGCTGATGGACGCCATGCAGACCGACAAGAAGACCCGCTCGGGCGTGCTGCGTTTCGTGGTGCTCGACGGCCTGGCCAAGCCGGGCCGCCTGGAGGGCCCGGACCCGAGCCTGCTGGCCGCGGCCTACTCGGCCATCGCCCGCGAGGACGGCCCGACCGGCGGAGCCATCCTGCTGTAGGACACGGCCCGCTCGTAGGACACAGCGGTAGTCACGACAACGCCCGTCGCCGGGGATCGGCGACGGGCTTCGTCGTATCCGGGCGGGTCAGCCGCCCTGCATCCGGATCTCGGAGTCCAGCAGCGCCGCGTACTCGACCAGCGCCAGTTCCTGCGGATCCGAGCCCAGCCGAGCCAGCACCTGGGACCGGTCGATCAGCCTCAGGCCCGGTACGTCGGCGCCTGTGGCTACCTGCGTGCGGCCTTCGGCCAGCACCAGACATGCTTCGGGGTCGTCTGCGGCCAACAGTCTCCGCAGATCAAGAGCGGTGACAGTATCCATAGCCACATTCTGCCCCCACGATGTCACCGCCGATCCGGCAACTCGTCGGCCCAGCGGAATCGGGACGCTCCGGGCCGCGGCCACGCGAACGAAAAACCCCGCGCCACAAGGAATGTGGCGCGGGGTCGAGTCAGCGGGAGTGTCAGGCGTTGACCGGCTCCTGGGTCGGGGCGGCGGGCGCCGACTTGTTGCCCTCGCGGCCGACCAGCCACCGGCCGAGCACCACGCCGAGCATGGCCGGGATGAAGATCAGCAGCACGATGAACGCGGCGGCCGAGGTGACATTGAAGACCAGGCCCTGGTCGCCGAGATCGAATCCGGGGATGAAGTCGAGGATCCAGGCCACCAGCTGGGAGCCCACGCCCGCGGCCAGCGCCGCCTTCAGCCAACGCATGGTGAGATCGGTCCCGTGCTCGGGATCCGGGTTGGCCTGCCGGTCGGAGCGGCCGTCCAGCAGGCCCCACATCACGACGGCGCCGACCAGGACGATCAGGCTCAGGATGCGCATCCACACACCCGCGGTCGGCCAGTACCGCATGCCCACCCCGAGCAGGGTCTCCAGCACAACGGTCAGCGCCCCCAAGCCCACGGCGCGCAACACCCACGCATTCATGTGATCACCTTAACCCTGCGCGGCCGCCCGGCCGAACCAAATGAACTGAAACTTGTTACAGAACCTTAGCCGACCGGGGCGCCAGGCCCCATCCGGGGCCGACACGCTTCGGCCGAGCAGGCCCGCGCCACCGCCCACGTGCCGTAGCGCCGGGCCGCCACGAACAGAAGTCGATGGTCCGATCCGCGCCGACCCGATCCGGAGGCACTCCGACCACCGCGATCACTCCCGCAGCGCGGCCGCCATCTCCGCGCGCGGAGCGGGCTTCCCGGTGAACTGCTCGACCTGGCCGTAGGCCTGGTTCAGCAGCATCTCGAGGCCGCTCACCACGGTGTGGCCCGCCCGTTCCACCGCGGCGGCGAGCGGGGTGGGCCACGGGTTGTAAATGGCGTCGAGCACCACCGGCGCCGCGGCCACCGAATCCGCCACGGCCGCGGCCGCTTCCGCGGGCACGGTGCTGACGACGGCGTCGACGTCGGAGCACACGAACAACAGACCCTCGGGGTCGAAGCCGAGGATCTCGGCCGACATGCCCAATTGCTCGGCCAGTTCCAGGGTTTCGGCGGCGCGGCCGCGGTCGCGGGCCACGATGGAGACCGTGTGCGCGCCCAGATCGGCCAGGGCCAGCAGTGCGGGCCGGGCGGTGCCGCCCGCGCCGAGCACCAGGGCACGCGAGATCTCCTGCACGCCCACGCCTTCCAGCGCGCCGCGCACGCCGTCCACGTCGGTGCAGTCGGCACGCCAGCCGGAGTCGGTGCGCACCAGCGTGTTCGCCGATCCGACCAGTTGCGCGCGCTCGGTGCGCTCGTCGGCGTACGCGAGCGCGGCGACCTTGCCGGGCATGGTCACCGACAGGCCCACCCATTCGGGGCCGAGTCCGTCGACCAGCCCGGGCAATTGCTCGCCGGTGCACTCGATGCGCTCGTAGCTCCAGTCCAGGCCCAGTGCCCGGTACGCGGCCAGATGCAGTTGCGGCGAACGGGAGTGGGCGATCGGGCTGCCGAGCACGGCGGCCCTGCGCTTACCGCCCACTGTCGAGAATTCCACTCTGCCTGGCCTTTTCGATATTGCGCAGGTGCTCGTTGTAGTTCTCGGTGAACAACGTGGTGCCCTGCTTGTCGATGGTGACGAAGTACAGCCACGGGCCGGTCGCGGGATTCTCCATGGCACGCATGGCCCCCAGCGACGGCGCCGAGATCGGCGTCGCGGGCAAGCCGGGCATGGCGTAGGTGTTCCACGGGGTCTTGTGCGCGCGGTCGGAGTCGGTGGTGGCGACCTCGGTCTTGTCGAGCGCGTAGTTGACCGTGGAGTCGAACTGCAGCGGCTGCTGCACGGCGAGCCGGTTCACGATGACCCGCGCCACCTTCGACATGTCCTGCGGCAGCGCCTCACGCTCCACCAGCGACGCCGCGATGAGCGTGTCGTAGGCGCTCAGGCCGTTGGCCGCGCCGGACTGCATGAGCCCGGACGCCTCGTAACTGCTCGCGCTCGCGGTCACCAGTTGCTTGAGAATGTCCTGCGGGCCCGCGGTCGGATCGAAATCCAGGGTGCCGCCGGCGATCAGGCCCTCGAGCTGACGTGAGCGGTCCGGCACGGTCTTGACCCGTTCCAGCGCCCACGTCGGAACCCCCAGCGCCATCGGATCACTCGTGGACCCGGCCTGGTCGAGCTGCTCGTAGGTGACGCACTTGGCGGCGCTGCCGGCGCCGACGCAGCTGGCCTCGGCGATCTTGCGGTAGATGCCGTCCTTGCGGGCGCCGGTGTTGACGTCGCTGGAGTCGTGCAGCTGGCGGCCCTCGGAGATGACCACATTGCCGACCCGGGCGTCCTTGCCGAACAGCGCGGTCACCGCTTCGGCGCCCTTGCTGTGGCTGGGAATGGCGTAGTACCCGGGCTGGATCGAGTTCATGTTGGTATTGCGCACGGCCGCTTCGTAGAACGCGCCACTGCTGGCCACCACGCCCTTGTCGGCCATGGTGTCCGCGATCTGGGTGGCGGTGTCGCCGGGCTTGATCTGGATGATCGCCAGCGGGCCCTGCGGTCCGGAGAAGTCCTCGGGACCGCCCAGCTTGCCCAGGAACTTCCAGCCCGCGAAGCCGACCGCGCCGACGAACAGGACCGCGAACACGCCCGCGATGACGAACAGGTTGCGGCGACGGCGCTTGCGCTCGGCGGCTTTCCGCGACGCCATCCGGGAACGCTTGGGCCGCTGGCCCCGGCCACCGCCCGCCTTCGCACCCGCGCGGCCGGGCCGCTCGGTGCGGCGGCCGCGGTCGGCCCGTCCGCGCTCGATGCGCTGGGGAGCGCTGCGGCGCGGGGGTTCCGGGTCGAGCGGGGGGTTGTCGTCGAACTCCTCGCCCGCGTAGGGCTCACCCTCGTAGAGCTCGTCCTCGTAGCGTGGAATGACGGTGGTGTCGTCCTCGTAATCGTCCGCCTCGGACCAATCGAGATCGTCGCGGCGATAACGCCGTTCGGCGTTCTGCCGGTAGCGTTCCTCGGCCCGCGTCCAGCGGTCGGTCATGCGTCCTCACCACGCGGCTTCAATAGGGCACTCCGTTCGTCCAACCATCCTTGCAGGATCGACACGGCGGCGGCCTGATCGATGACCTGCCGCTGCCCGCGTGCGCGAACTCCACTGTCTCGCAACGCACGTGCAGCAGACACCGTAGTCAACCGTTCGTCGGAAAGTCGCACCGGCACGGGTGCGATGAGGTTCCGCAAACGTCCCGCGAAGGTGGCCGCCAGCTTAGCCGACGCGCCGCTCTCCCCGCGTAAGGTGCGCGGCAAACCGACGATCACTTCGACCGCCTCGTACTCCCGCACAATCTCGGCAATTCTGGACAGATCGGGCGCGAGTGTTCCGGGCGCGACCTTCTTGGCCTTCGGCACGGTTTCGACCGGGGTGGCGAGCAGACCGTCGGGATCGCTGGAGGCGACACCGATCCGGACCGAACCCACATCGATGCCGATGCGGCGGCCACGCCCCGGATCGGCCTCGACGCTGGGCCGCTCGGACGCGAAGCCGCGCCCGTTCGCGGACACCCCGGACGCCTCGGTGGGCGTCCGGGCAAATCCGGAGGAATCTCCCGAATCAGTCCGCGATGTGGCCGGCTCCGGCCGTGATGTCCCCGGCTCCGGCCGCGATGTGTCGGAGTCGTCCATCTACCCGGCGAGCTCGGCGACCCGCGACCGCAGGGCGGCCAGACCCGCCTCGATGCCCGACGGATCGGAGCCGGCGCCCTGCGCCATCTCCGGCTTGCCGCCACCACGGCCCGAGATCGCGGGACCGAACGCGGACACCAGGTCCCCGGCCTTGATGCCGAGATCCTGGGCGGCCTTGGTGACCGCGGCCACGAACGGCACCTTGCCGTCGGCATTGCCGAGCAGCACCACGATGGCGGGCTCGGAACCGAAGCGGCCCTTGATGTCCTGAACCAGGGTGCGCAGATCGCCCGCGCCCACCCCGGCCGGGGCCGCGGCCGCGACCAGCAGCACCTTGCCGACCCGCTGCGCCTGCTCCACGAAGGTGCCGGCGCTGGACAGCACCGCGGCCATCTTGGTGCGCTCGAGCTCCTTCTCGGCGACCTTGAGCCGCTCGACCAGCTGCTCGACGCGGCCCGGCACCTCGTCCGAGGGCACCTTCAGCGAGGAGGCGAGACCGGCCAGCAGCGCGCGCTCCTTGGCCAGGTACTTGTACGAGTCCAGGCCGACGAAGGCCTCGACGCGGCGGACACCGGAACCGACCGACGACTCACCGAGCACGGTGATCGGGCCGATCTGCGAGGAGTGCGCCACGTGGGTGCCACCGCACAGCTCCATGGAGAACGGTCCGCCGATCTCCACCACGCGCACCTCGTCGCCGTAGTTCTCGCCGAACAGCGCCATGGCGCCCATCTTCTTGGCGGAGGTCAGGTCGGTGACGAAGGTGTTGACCGGGAAGTCGTCGCCGACCGCGCTGTTGGAGACCGCCTCGATGTCGGCCTTCTGCTGCTCGGTCAGCGCGCCCTGCCAGTTGAAGTCGAAGCGCAGGTAGCCGGGCTTGTTGAGTGAGCCGGCCTGAACGGCGTTGGGGCCCAGCACCTGTCGCAGCGCGGCGTGCACCATGTGGGTGCCGGAGTGGCCCTGGGTGGCGCCGTGCCGCCAGGTCGGGTCGACCTGCGCCAGCACGGTGTCGCCCTCGGTGAGCTGACCGGCCTCGATGGTGGACTTGTGCACCCACACCTTCTTGGCGATCTTCTGCACGTCGTTGACGGTCACCTGGAGCCCGTGCGAGGAGCTCAGCGAGCCGCGGTCGGCGATCTGGCCGCCGGACTCGGCGTAGAGCGGGCTGCGGTCCAGGATCACCTCGACGTCCTGACCGGCCTCGGCGACCGGCACCCGGACGCCGTCCTTGATCAGGGCGAGCACGGTGGCCTCGGTGGCCAGTTCGTCGAAGCCGGTGAACTCGGTCGCGCCGCGGTCCACGAACTCCTTGTAGACGGTGAGGTCGGCGTGCGCGTGCTTGCGCGAGAGCGCGTCCTCCTTGGCTCGCTTGCGCTGCTCGGCCATGAGCGAGCGGAAGCCCTCCTCGTCGACTTGCAGGCCGGCCTCGGCGGCCATCTCCAGCGTCAGGTCGATCGGGAAGCCGTAGGTGTCGTGCAGGGTGAAGGCGTCGGTGCCGCTGATCTTCTTGCTGCCGTGCGACTTCACCTCGTCGACGGTCTCGTCGAAGAGCTTGGTGCCGGTGCTCAGGGTCTTGAGGAACGCGGCCTCCTCACCGACGGCGACATTCTCGATGCGCTTGAAGTCGGTGAGCAGCTCCGGGTAGGACGGCGACATGAGGTCGGCGACGACCTTGATGAACTCGCCCATCACCGGCTTGTCGGCGCCCAGCAGGCGGGCCGAGCGCACGATGCGGCGCAGCAGGCGGCGCAGCACGTAGCCGCGGCCGTCGTTACCGGGGTTGACGCCGTCGCCGATCAGCATGGCGGCGGTGCGGGCGTGGTCGGCGATGACGCGGAAGCGGACGTCGTCGGCGTGCTCGACGCCGTAGGAGCGGCCGGTCAGCTCCTCGGCCTGGTCGATGATCGGGCGCAGCAGGTCGGTCTCGTAGACGTTGTCGACGCCCTGCAGCAGGAACGCGACACGCTCGACGCCCATGCCGGTGTCGATGTTCTTCTTGGGCAGCGGGCCCAGGATCTCGAAGTCGTCCTTGCCGCGTCCCTCGCCACGCTCGTTCTGCATGAACACGAGGTTCCAGATCTCGAGGTAGCGGTCCTCGTCGGCCTCGGGGCCGCCCTCGACGCCGTACTCGGGGCCGCGGTCGAAGTAGATCTCCGAGCACGGGCCGCACGGGCCGGGGATGCCCATGGACCAGTAGTTGTCGGCCATGCCGCGGCGCTGGATGCGCTCGTCCGGGACGCCCAGCTCACGCCAGATCTGCTCGGCCTCGTCGTCGTCGAGATAGACGGTGACCCACAGCTTTTCGGGGTCGAAACCGTAACCGCCGTCCTCGACCGGGCCGGTCAGCAGCGACCAGGCCAGTTCCATGGCGCCGCGCTTGAAGTAGGCGCCGAAGGAGAAGTTGCCCGCCATCTGAAAGAAGGTGTTGTGGCGGGTGGTGACGCCGACGTTCTCGATGTCGCCGGTGCGCACGCACTTCTGCACGCTGGTCGCGGTGTCGAAGGGCGGGGTCTGCTGACCGAGGAAGTACGGCACGAACTGGACCATGCCCGCGTTCACGAACAGCAGGTTGGGGTCGGCCAGGATCAGCGAGGCACTCGGTACCTCGGTGTGTCCGGCCTTTACGAAATGCTCCAGGAAGCGCCGTCGAATCTCGTGGGTCTGCACAGGTATCCAGCCTACCGGTCCTAGTCCAGGGAGTTTCCACCCACCACCGGGCGATAGCTACCATCGCCTGGGTGACTGTGATCCCCGACCCATCCCAGCGCTTCCCGCTCCCCCACGCACACCGGACCGTCTTCCTGAAACCGCACGTCACCTCGCCGAACATCGAGGTCGGCGACTACAGCTACTTCGACGATCCGGTAGCGGCGACGGCCTTCGAGACCGACAACGTGCTGTACGCGTTCGGGCCCGAGAAGCTGATCATCGGCAAATACTGCGCCATCGCGAGCAACACCCGGTTCATCATGGCCGGGGCCAACCACCCCACCGCGGGCGTGTCCACCTTCCCGTTCACGATCTTCGGCGGCACCTGGGCCGAGGAGACCATGGACATCATCACCTCGATCCCGTCCCGGGGCGACACCGTGGTCGGCAACGACGTGTGGTTCGGCTACAACAGCCTGATCATGCCGGGGGTGCGGATCGGCGACGGCGCGATCATCGCCACCGGCGCGGTCGTCACCGCCGACGTGCCGCCGTACACGATCGTCGGCGGCAATCCGGCGCAGGTGGTGAAGCAGCGCTTCAGCGACGCGGAGGTGGCGATGCTGGTGCGGGCGGCCTGGTGGAACTGGCCCATCGATCTGATCACCGAGCATGTGCGGGACATCATGGGCGGCGGCCCCGCCGAGATCGAGCGGATCGCCCGCCACCACGATCTGCTCATGGACTGAGACGACCCGCTCATGGACTGACCTGCGGCGCAGACGTATTCGGGAGCGTCGCACGACCGTTTGTGGCATCCACTGCAATTCGGCGCGCGACGCATACTCGCCCTGGGCGCTATTTGCCCCGGACGATGCGGCGGAGTTTGGTCACGCGCGGGCCGACTTCGCGTTCGTAGCCGTGGTCGGTCGGGTGGTAGTAGTCGGTGCCGACCAGTTCGTCCGGCGGATACTGCTGGCCGAGAACACCATCCGGATGATCGTGCGGGTACTTGTACCCCTGGGCGTTGCCGAGCGCGGCCGCGCCCGCGTAGTGGCCGTCGCGCAGGTGCGGGGGCACCGCGCCCGCCTTGCCCGCGCGCACGTCGGCCATGGCCGCGCCGATGCCCTTGACCACCGACCCCGATTTCGGGGCGGTGGCGATGTGAATCGTGGCCTGGGTCAAGGCCAATTGCGCCTCGGGCATACCGACCAGCTGGACCACCTGGGCGGCGGCGACCGCGGTCTGCAGGGCGGTGGGGTCGGCCATGCCGACCTCCTCGCTGGCCTGGATCATCAAGCGGCGGGCGATGAATCGCGGATCCTCACCGGCGCTGATCATGCGCGCCAGGTAGTGCAGCGCGGCGTCCACGTCCGAACCGCGCAGCGATTTGATGAAGGCGCTGATCACGTCGTAGTGCTGGTCACCGGAGCGGTCGTAGCGGACCGCGGCCTTGTCGACGCTGGCCTCCACCAGTTCCACGCCCACCGTGCCGTCCAGGGAGGATTCGGCCGAGGCCTCCAGTGCGGTCAGCGAGCGCCGCGCGTCACCGCCCGCGATCCGCACGATGTGGTCGAGGGCCTCGTCGGTGACCGTGTACTCCCCCGCCAGCCCGCGCGGATCGGCGATGGCGCGGGTCAGCACCTGGCGAATCTCGGCCTCGGTCAACGACTGCAGTTGCAGCACCAGCGACCGCGACAGCAGCGGCGACACCACGGAGAACGACGGATTCTCGGTGGTGGCCGCGACCAGCAGCACGATCCGGTTCTCCACCGCCGCCAGCAACGCGTCCTGCTGGGTCTTGGAGAAGCGGTGCACTTCGTCGATGAACAGCACGGTCTGTTCGCCGACGGTGAGCCGCCGCCGCGCCAGATCGATGACCGCGCGCACTTCCTTCACGCCCGCCGACAACGCCGACAACGCCTCGAACCGGCGCCCGGTGGCCTGCGAGAGCAGCGAGGCGAGCGTGGTCTTGCCGGTGCCGGGCGGACCGTACAGCAGCACCGAGGCCGCGCCCGATCCCTCGATCAACCGGCGCAGCGGGGAGCCGGGGCCGAGCAGATGCTGCTGGCCCACCACCTCGTCGAGGGTGCGCGGACGCATGCGCACGGCCAGCGGCGCGAACCGATCGTCGGCAGCGGGTAAGCGCACCGCGCTCGCCGCGAAGTCGTCGGCGACGGCCTGCGTGCCCGGTGCGTCGAAGAGCCCATCACTCACGCCCCGAACCCTACCGATCGGCTCCGACACCCTCGCTGACGGCGACACCGAGCGATCGATGGTTCGGACGAAGCAGACACGGCGACCGGCGGCCGCGGGTATCGCGGTGTGGTCGCACACAGCGATACGGGCCGGAATCTCACCCTTGAATTCCGGCCCGCACCAGCGGTGGAGGAGGGCTACTCCTCCCAGCGCTCCTCGAGGGTGGCCGAGACGTGCTCGGCGAAGTCGCCGAGGGTGTCGTCGCCGGTGCAGCGGGCGTCCTCGGCGAGGGCGGCCCAGCGGTTGATCAGCGCGGCCGACCGCGGAATCGACAGGCCGTGCTCGCGGGCGGCGGCGATGCGGGCGTGGTCGGCGGGCAGGAACCAGTAGGTGGACAGCCACACCCAGATGAGCCGAGCCTCGAGAATGCGTTCGGCGAGCACGGCGTCGTCGGCCAGCGCGGGCCAGACCGCCACCACTTCCGACCGCCACGCCTCGACCATCTGCCGGGCGCGTTCGCGGGAGAGCTCGAAATCGCACAGGCAGCCCGGGAACGAGACCAGCGCGTAGGCGATGTCGAGGGTGGCGTCGCGGAAGCCGCCCCACTCGTAGTCGAGGAAGCGGGCGCCCTCGTCATTGAGAATGACATTGTCCGGGCACAGGTCCGAAGGGCTGAAGGCGCGGTAGCGGCCGGCCGAGAACAGGCGGTTGCCGCGCACGATGCGTTCGGCGATCTCGCCGGGCACCTCGATGCCGAGTTCGCGCTGCAGCATGATCGGCACCTCGGCGACCGCGGACTCGGCCTGCTGGGCGATGCCGTCCACCCGGTGCACCACGTCGACGCGGCGGAGCAGGGCGACGAAGTCGGCTTCGCGGCCGACAGTCGCGGCGTGCATGCGGCCCAGCGCCTGGGCGAACGCCATGAGCGCGTTGCGCTTGTTGGGCTCGACGCCGGACTGCAGGACCGCGGTGAGCGAAAGGTTCTCGCCGAGATCGCTGAGAATGAGCAGGCGGCCGGGCAGGCTGTAGCCCAATAAGTAGGCGCCGGGGCGATGGTCGCGCCCCAGGGCGGTGGTGAATTGGTACGAGACCGCCTCGCGTAGGAATGCGGAATCGATGCTGGCGACCCCCGGCGCCATGCCGCCGGTACGTCGCTCCGTCGCCGGACCCGCCACCTGCTTCACAATGAGTGTGCGAGGGAGCGAGAAGGCGTTCTCCGCAACGCGGACACGTAGGACCGTTGTCCTACCACTGCCGCTGAGCTCCATGGGGTCACTCAGCTTTACCGCAGCACCCATTCGCTTTGTGAGCAACTGTTGTGCCGCGGACACGACTTCGGCGGCGCGTTCGGCCAATAGTGCGGTCATCGGAACCCAAGGTACTCCCGCCAGGTCACTTTCAGCGAGCGGTTGCACAACCTTTCGCGCGTCGGACGGCGTGTCTTTGTGAAGGGTTTGCCCACGCGGCGCTGGTTGCTTGACACAACCAGCGGGGTCTAGTTGTCTCTTGGATCAACTGCTGTGCGCCACACCGTAAACCGGGAGATGTGAAAGGCTTGCGACCATGACTGGCACGCCGCCCTCAGCACCGTACGACCCCTCCGGCGACCGTCCCGCCGCCCGGGGCGGCGAACAGTACCCACCGCAATCCGGACATCACCAAAACCCCGAGCCCGCACCGGTTTCCGGTGCCGCCGACCCCGGCCCCGGGCCCGCCCGCCACCAGCTGCCCGGCCTCGCCGGGTACCCGCAGTTCGACGGACCGGGCGCGGCGCACTACGGCAGCGAGCCCGTGGAGCCCCCGCCGGCCCTGGCCCCGCAGCCGGGCGCGCCCCAAGGGCCTCCCGGCGTCGGCGGCGGCGCGCCGCAGCAGTTGCCGCCCGGCGCGATGGCGCCGGGCAATCCGCCTCCCCCGGGCGGCTTCCCGCCGGGCTCGACACCGCCGCCCGCCGCGGGCCCTGACACCGAGCCCGTGCCGCAGCAGTCCTACAGTCCGCCGCGCGAGCGCCTCGATGTGGGTGGCGCCCTCACCTACGGGTGGGATCGGTTCCGGCTCAATGCCGTTCCGTGGGTGGGCATGGTGCTGATCGGCCTGATCGCCTGGCTGCTGGTCACCCTGCTGGTGAGAATCATTGACGTCCAGTCGCTGTCGGCGGTGGTGCTGCTGTTCGCGGTGGCGTCGCTGGTGGTGTGGCTGTTGCAGGCGGCCATGATCCGCGGCGCGCTCTACGAGACCGACGGCACCCCACCCGATTTCCCGGCCTTCTTCGGATTCGTGAACGCCGGCAATGTGCTCATCACCGCCCTCATCGTGTTCGCGGCGTGCTTCCTGGCCTCGATCCTGTGCCTGTTCCCAGCGGTGATCGTCGGGGTGCTGTGCATGTTCGCGCTGCATTTCGTGATCGATCAGGACCAGAATCCGATCGCCGCGATCCAGTCCAGTGCGCGGCTGGTGATCGCGAACGCCCTGCAGGTGTCGCTGCTGGCGCTGGCGGTACTGCTGATGACGGTGGTCGGCACCCTGTTCTGCGGGCTGGGCCTGCTGATCGCCGGGCCGGTGACCGCGATCGCCACCACCTACGCCTACCGGACCCTCACCGGGCGGCTGGTCGTGTACTGACCGGCGCCCGACCGAGTCGAAAAGCGACGACGCCGCGCTGCC
>NZ_JBHWHH010000031.1:0-53668 GCF_042732555.1 Nocardia sp. NPDC059764 | reverse complement strand
GAATTCGCGGCCCGGGTCTCGGCGTTCAACCTGGTAGCAGTGGGGACGTTGCCCGACGTGACAACTGATTTCGTTGCGATGCGGGTAACTCACCGGGTACGTCCGAAGTGGGTTCGGCGCCTGACCGGCGGTCCCCATGCGAGACCGGCGACGGCTCCCGAGCCGTGCGCTGAAGACTCGGGGAGGCGGAACAGTCCACACGCCCGAGCGGTCCGCGCTACGTTGAATATGCGCGGGTGGACACGGTTACTCGTACCAGGTCGAGGTGGTGGAGATGAACTCACAGGCGCGCCGGGACGGCTCGCGGCGTGAGCAGACGTCTCTCGAAAACTCCACGCAGGCATACGTTCCCGTGAACATCGACGACGAACTCGAGGCCATGGGCCTGTTCGACGCGGAGGAGATCGGCCGGGGCGGGTTCGGGGTGGTGTACCGCTGTAGCCAGCGCGCCCTGGACCGGGTGGTCGCGGTGAAGGTGCTCTCCGCGGAGATCGACGACGAGAGCCGGGAGCGGTTCCTGCGCGAGGAACACGCCATGGGCCGGTTGTCGGGGCATCCGAACATCGTGGACATCCTCCAGGTGGACGTGACGCCGACCGGACGGCCCTACATCGTGATGCCGTACGCGACCCGCGGTTCCCTCGAGCAGGTGGTGCAGCACAACGGGCCGCTGTCCTGGGCGGATTCGCTGCGTGTCGGGGTGAAGCTGGCGGGGGCCATCGAGACCGCGCACCGTGCCGAGGTGCTGCACCGGGACGTGAAGCCCGCCAATGTGCTGTTGAGCCGGTACGGGGAACCGCAGCTCACCGACTTCGGAATCGCGCGCATCCCGGGCGGTTTCCGCACGTCCACGAGTTTGATCACCGGGTCGCCCGCGTTCACCGCGCCCGAGGTGCTCAAGGGTGACGAGCCGACCGTGCGCTCGGATGTGTACGGGCTCGGTTCCACCCTGTTCGCGCTGCTGACCGGGCACGCCGCCTTCGAGCGGCAGGCCGGGGAGAAGGTGGTGGCGCAGTTCCTGCGCATCACCAGTCAGCCGGTGCCGGACCTGCGGGAACTGGAGATCCCGCCGGATGTGGCCGCGGCCATCGAGGCGGCCATGTCGCCGGAGCCGCGGGATCGGCCGGTCAGCGCGGTCGAGTTCGGTGAGCTGCTGCGCGGGGTACAGGGCGACCATGGTCAGGTGCCGGACGAGATGGCGTTGATCGACGGCGCGGAACTCGGTGCGGACGGCCACGATCCGTCGGCGCCGACCCATTCGACCCAGCGCCGGCACACCGTGGTGACAGCCCCGCGCAACCGGTCGCTGACGCTGCGCCCGACCGGCAATCCGAGCGCGGTGTTCAGCACCGGCAATACGCTGCCGCCCACGGCCACAACGAAATTCCTGCCGCCGACCCCGGCGCGCGAACCGATCGCCCGGCCCCGGCTGCTGGAGCCGCTGCGGTCCGGCGGCCGCCGCCGGCTGGCGGTGATCCACGGCCCGGCCGGATTCGGCAAGAGCACGCTGGCCGCGCAGTGGTGTGCCGAGCTCACCGATCGCGGGGTGCCGGTGGCCTGGATCGGCATCGACCGCGACGACGACAACGAGGTGTGGCTGCTGGCCCACGTCATCGCGGCCATTCGCAAGGTGCGGCCGGAGATCGGCGTGGGGCTGGAGCAGCTGCTGGAGGAGCGGCCCGCCGAGGCGGTGCCGTACGCGGTGTCGGCGCTCATCGACGAGGTGCGGGCGGGCGGGACCCCGGTGGTCGTGGTGGTGGACGACTGGCATCGGATCACCGACGCCGGGGCGCAGCGGGTGATGGCGTCGCTGCTCGACAATTGTTCGCACGAACTGCGTTTCGTCATCACCAGCCGGGAGCGGGCGGGACTGCCGCTGAGCCGTATGCAGGTGGCCGACGAACTGATCGAGCTCGGATCCCCGCAGTTGCGGCTGACCGAGTCGGAGACCAGGGAAATCCTGCTCGACCGGCTGGGATTGGAGTTGAGCGACCGGCAGGTCGAGCAGATCCACACCGCGACCGACGGCTGGCCGGCCGCGATCCAGCTGGCGGGGTTGTCGCTGCGCGCGGCGGATCACGATGTCGACCGGCTGATCATCGGGCTGTCCGGCGACAACAAGGCGATCCGGGAGTATCTGGCCGAGAACGTGCTGGGCGCCATCGAGCCGCGCATGCTCGAATTCCTCAGTGCCATAGCGATTCCCGAGCGGGTGAACGCCTCGCTGGCCGAGGCGCTGTCGGGTGCAAAGGACGCCGCGGATCTGCTCGACGAGGCCGAGCGGCGGGAGCTGTTCGTGCACCGGATTCCCGACGATCCGAGCTGGTATCGGATGCAGCCGATGGTGGCCGAGCATCTGCGGGCCCGGCTGGACCGGGCGCAGCCGGGGCAGTTGAAGAAGTTGCACGGCAAGGCGTCTCGCTGGTTCGCCGAACACAATCTGATCAAGCAGTCGGTGGATCACGCGCTGGCCGCGACCGATCTGAAGTACGCGCTGGACCTGGTCGAGAAGGGCGGCATGGATCTGATCGACAGTTCCCGGCTGGCTACCCTGTTCGGCACGGTGTCGAAACTTCCGGTCCAGCAGGTGAGTTCGCGGTCCAAGCTGTTGATGGCGCTGGCCCGCGCGAATGTGAATCTGCAGCAGTCCGGGGCGGCGCGGACCGCGCTGGGCCGGCTGTCGAACATGCTGGCGCGCAGCGGCACCGACGATGCCGAGGCGGTGACCCAGCGCTGTCAGGCGGCGGTGCTGGCGGCGGCCGACCAGGTGGCGCGGGACCGCACCGAAGGCGTACTCGACAAGATCACCGAATGCTTGAAACTGGCCGACGATCTCCCGGCGTGGACGGTGTCCACGGCCGCGAATCTGGCCTCGTTCGTGCGGCTGTGCGGTTTCGACTTCGAGGGCGCGCGCAGCATGCAGGACTGGGCCGCCCCGTTCCACGCGCGGTCGGCCGATCCGCTGGGTGCGGTGTTCGGCCTGTGCGCGCGGGGTGACGCCGCCTACGAGCAGCTCGATATCGCCACCGCCACACAGTGTTTCGAACAGGCCTGGCAGACCGCCCGCGATCGCGCCGGGTCCCGGTCGGACGCGGTGCGGGTGGCGGCGGCGCTGCTGGGCGAGGTGGCCTACCGCCGCGGCGACCTGGACAGCGCCGAGCGGCTGCTGGATCAGAGCCACGAATTGACTACCCGCGTCGGCCCGGTCGACTTCCTGGTCACCATCTTCGTGAGTGGCGCACGCGTGAAGGCGGTGCGCGGCGACCTGGTGACGGCGGCGGCCCGCCTGGACGAGGGCGCGCGGATCGCCGCCGACCGCAAGCTCACCCGGCTGGCCGCGCAGGTCCGGGCCGAGCGCCTGCGCCTGGGCCTGCCCGCCGACTCGCTGAGCGCGGGCCTGGTCACCGACCCGATGGCGCGCACGCCGCGGCATGCCACCGGCGCGGCGGTGCTGACCGCCGAGGCCGAGGAGATCGCCACCATCCGGGCGCTGTTGGCCCGCCACTATCGCGGCGACGACCGCGCCACCGACGACCTGGCCCCGCTCGGCACCGACGACACCGTGGTGAAGCGGGCCCGCGTCCTGCACGCCCGGATCCAGGAGCAGCACCGGCCCCGGGCCGAACTCGATTCGGCGCTACTGCTGGCCGAGTGCCTGTCCACGGCGGGTTGGCTCGGGGAGTCGATCGCGACGCTCACACCGGTGGTGCTGCGGTGCGCCGAGCTGGGCTGGTCGCGGCCGCTACTGGATGCCGGGCCGGGCGTGCTCACCATCCTGCGGACGATGCGGCACGAGATGCCGCTGGACGCCGACGGTCAGGAGGCGCCGCGTCGCTTCCTGGATTCGCTGCTGTAGGTCGGGTCGCAGGGTATTCACAGCGTTTCTCGAGGAATGGCGGACACAATCGCCGTCGTGTTCTCGCCGCATGCGCCGTCGCAGTCACCGCCGCTCGGGCCGCCGCCCGCGCCGCGCCCGCCCGCCGCCCGCAATGGCTACGGGGGCTTCCACCACGGGGTTTCGCTACTGCACGGGTGGGTGCCGCAGGTGGTGGCCTTCGTGGCGGTGCTGCTGCTGGTGATCGCGTTCGCGCGGGCGACGCGGCGCTGGTGGGTGCTGTGGATGCCGGTGTGCGCGGTGGGCGGCGTCGCGGCGGCGTGGGCGGCCTGGGATTTCGTGGACGATCAGGGGCTGGCCTCGGATCCGGCCCCGGCCTTGTTGTGGGCGTCGGTGGGGTTGACCGCCGCCGGACTGGTGGCCGCGGTCGTCGGCCTGCGCACCGGCGGCTGGTGGCAGCGGATCGCGGCGGTGCTGGCCGTCCCGGCGGCGCTGCTGTACACGGGCGTGGTGCTGAACCAGTGGGTCGGCTACTACCCGACGGTGCAGGCGGCGTGGGACGCGCTCAACGCGGATCCGCTGCCGCACCAGGTGGATCTGGACGAGCTGGCCGAATTGCGCAATACCGAGGTGGGGACGGGGCGCATCGTGGAGGTGGATATTCCGGAGGCGGGCAGCGACTTCCGGCATCGGCGCGAGTACGTGTATCTGCCGCCCGCCTGGTTCGCCGGTGACAAACCGCCCACCCTGCCCGCCGTGATGATGATCGGCGGCGAGTTCAACACCCCGGCCGACTGGGTGCGCAGCGGCCAGATCATGCCCGCCGTGGACGCTTTCGCGGCCAAGAACAACGGGCAGACGCCGGTGCTGGTGTTCGTCGATTCCGGCGGCAGCTTCAACAACGACACCGAATGCGTGAACGGCCCGCGCGGCAACGCGGCCGACCACCTCACCACCGACGTGCCCGGCTATGTGGAGTCGGAGTTCGGCGTCTCCAGGGATCCGGCGCAGTGGGCGGTGGTGGGCTGGTCCATGGGCGGCACCTGCGCGGTCGACCTGGCCGTCATGCATCCGGATCTGTTCGGCACCTTCGTCGACATCGCCGGTGACCTGGGCCCGACCGCGGGCTCCAAGGAGCAGACCATCAAACGCCTCTACGGCGGAAACGCGGACGCCTGGGCGCAATTCGATCCGCTGACGGTCATGGAGAAGCACGGCCCCTACACGGGCGTGGTCGGCCTGTTCGACGACCTGACCGCGCCCAAGCGCACCGACAACCCGGGCGCGAACGGTGCGCCCAACGGTCCGCCGCGAAACTTCCCCGGCATGCCCAAGGTGAACGAGGAGCAGATCGGCAAGGGCGGTCGCGACGGCGTCCAGGACGCCAACGAGGAAGGCGCGGCCGAGCAGCTGTGCGACGCGGGCCGCAAGGTCGGCATCGACTGCACCGTGCACACGACGGTCGGCGGTCATACCTGGCAGTTCGCCGCCTCGGCCTTCACGTCGTCATTCCCCTGGCTGACAGCCCGTGTGGGGATTCCGGTACCCGGCCTGTCGTCGTAAGCGGAACGGGCGCGCGGCACCGGCCGCACGCCCGTCCTCCGGGGTTTACCCCTGAGAGCCCAGGAGAGTCATGCCTTCCACCAGGGGCGGAGGGGCACCGTCCAGGTCTGGTCCGCGGCGAGTTTGACGCCCAGGATCTGGTGCAGCTGCACCACATTGCGTTCGAACCCGAGCTGGCAGCCCGCCATGTACAGGCCCCACACCTTGGCGGTGCCCTCGCCGACCTCGGCGACCGCGTGGTCCCAGTTCTTCACCAGGTTGTCGCACCATTCGGCGAGGGTGAGGGCGTAGTGCTTGCGCAGGTTCTCCTCGTGCAGCACCTCGAGGCCCGCGTTCTGGATCTCGGAGATGATGCGGCCGGAGCCCGCGAGTTCGCCGTCGGGGAAGACGTAGCGGTCGATGAAGTCGCCCGCCTTGGTGATTCTGGTGTTGTCGGGCCGGGTGATGGAGTGGTTGAGGAACAGGCCGCCGACGTTCAGCTTGGACTTGATGTAGTCGAAGTAGGCCGGGTAGTTGTGCACGCCGATGTGTTCGGTGAGGCCGATGGAGGACACCGCGTCGAAATTGCCTTCGCGCACGTCGCGGTAGTCGGAGTGCCGCACCTCGGCGAGGTCGGACAGTCCTTCCTCGGCGATCTTGGCCTGCGCCCATTCGGCCTGTTCGGCGGACAGGGTCGCGCCGATGACGTGGACGCCCTGCTTGGCGGCGTAGCGCACCATGCCGCCCCAGCCGCAGCCGATGTCGAGCAGCCGGTCGCCGGGCTTCAGGTTCAGCTTGTCGAAGACCAGGCGGTACTTGTTCTCCTGCGCCTGTTCCAGCGTCCAGGCCGGATCCTCGTAGGTGGCGCAGGTGTAGGTCATGGACGGGCCCAGCACGTATTCGTAGAACGTGTTGGAGACGTCGTAGTGATGGTGGATGGCCTCGGCGTCGCGAGTCTTGCTGTGCCGCAGTCCCTCCAGCGCGATGCGCCGCCACCGCGGCATGGCCTCCTGCGGCGGCGGGGGCACCGGCTTGAGCAGTTCCCAGCCCAGCGAGCGCGCGATGACCACCAGTTGCAGCGCGGTGGGGCGGCGGAACTTCATGCCCGCCATGGCCTTCAGCAGTTCGTACGGGTCGCCGGGCTCGACGCCGTGGGCGATCAGATCCCCGGCGATGTAGGCGCGCGCCATGCCGAGGTCGCCGGGCGCGGTGGCGATGTAGTTGACGCCGCGGGGCGTGAGGATCTCGAGGCCGAATTCGGAGTCCTCGGGTCCGGCGGTGCTGCCGTCGTAACAGGTCAGGTGGATGGGCACCGGGCCGTCGAGCAGGGTCGCGAAGATCTCGGCAATGCTCAGTTTGGTTCCGAGCTCGGCGAATACGTCGGAACGGTCCTTGTATGTGGTCACTTGCGTTGCACCGCCTTCGAGTACAGATCCAGTAGACGAGAATCCGGGTCGTAGCGTTTCTTGAGGGAGGAGTAGGCACCGCCGCCGTAATAGAGGCCGGCGAATTCATCCTGGTCGTAGTAGGAGTCCGAATACAGCGATTTGTGACCGTCCAGTTCGGACACTGTGCGTTCGATGGCGCGGTTGGCCGCGCCCTCGGGCTGTCCGGGCGCGGTCGGCACGGCCGACCAGAAGCCGACGTTCACATAGGTGCGCTCGGGTTCCAGCGGGTAGAGCGGCCAGGGCCGTTCGCCGTCGGTGTCGCGCAATCGCAACGGGCACAGCCAGATCGGCTCGATCGGGATCTCGCGCAGGAACCATTCCACGAAGTCCGCGGTGTGCTCGAGCGGCACCTCGATGTCCTGCACCACCCGCTCGCGGGGCGGATTCCCGTGCCGCGCCTCGATCTTGTCGCCGATGGCGTACTTGTGGTCGAGGGCGATGAGTTTCCAGTAGAAGCTGGAGCGCCGGTATCGCTGCGGCCAGAAGCGCCGGATGCGCGGGTTCTGCGCGCCGAAGGCCCGCGAGCACCAGAACCAGTCGGTGTCCCAGCGCCACAGGTAGTCGTGGATGGTGAGCCGGTCGCGTGTGGGCCGCGGGGAGTCGTGCTGGATGGACCGGTAGTAGATGTCCATGCCGGTGTAGTCGCTGACCGGGCCGGGTTCGTCGGTCTGGCGGCCCAGGATCAGGTAGCTCTCGTCGGCCGTGAAGACCACGCCGTCGAGGTAGTCGACCGGTTCGCCGTCCCAGGCGCGGTCGGCGATGATCCGCGCCATGGCGGCCTCGAGTTCGCGCAGCTGGTGGAAACGGACGTGCCGCAGCTCGACATACGGTTCGACGGTTTCCAATTCGATTTTCAAACGCGTCGAATAACCCAGCGTTCCATACGAATTGGGGAAGCCGCGATACAGCTCGGCATGCTCCCCGTCGCGGGTCGCGGTGATGATCTCGCCCGCCCCGGTGAGCACGTCCATCTCCAGTACGGATTCGTGCGGTAGCCCGTTGCGGAACGAGGTGGATTCGATGCCGAGCCCGGTGACCGCGCCACCGAGGGTGATGGTCTTGAGCTGCGGCACCACCAGCGGGGCCAGTCCGTAGCGCAGCGTGGTGGCGACCAGGTCCTCATAGGTGGTCATCCCGGCCACGTCGGCCGTGCGGGCTTCCGGGTCGACCGCGATGACCTGCGTCAATCCGGACACATCGAGTCCGGGTGCGGTGCTGCGGGCGCGGGCCCGGAAGAGATTGGACGTCTTCTTGGCCAGCCGGACATTGGCATCCGGCGGTATGGCGCGGTAGGAGGCCAGGAGGCGATCGACCCCGGCCCTATGCGCGGCGAAACCTGATTCCTGTGCGGCCGGTGCGCGGCCGGCCTTACCCAACAGACTCACTGCCACCCTCGAAAACCTAGCGTGCACCGACCGGTACGGCCAGCAAGGAAGCACCGGCGGGGCGGGTTTTCACACATAGTTTCCTTGTGTGCGGGCAGGCGTGACCTGCCCTGTAGTCAGAGTATTCCCCGTCACACCGTGATGATTCTTACTTTGGCTAACATTTGGCTTACGGTGCGCCGGAACGGTTTACAGCGGGTCGTCCAGTTCCATCTGCCGGATCTGCGGCAGATACGGGTCCAATTCGCCCGCTTCGAAGCGGCACATGCCGATCACGTGCCAGAACTGGCCCGCCGTCAGACCTTCGGTCTTGTAGCGGCCGTCCGGGGTGAACGCCACCCAGCCCTCCGGCAGGCCCAGCAGGGTGGCCCGCGGTTCCGGCGCGGCGCCGGACTCGTCCAGGGCCCACACCATGATCGAGCCGTCATTCCCGCCGCTGGCCAGCAGCCGCCCGGACGGATCGAAGGCCAAGGACCGCACCCGGTTCCGATGGCCGTGCAGGGTGTGCCGGTGCTCGCCCGTGGCGATGTCCCACAGGTGGATCACCAGATCGTCGCCCGCCGTGGCCAGCAGGCCCGACCGCGCGTCCACCGCCACGCACCACAACCGCCCGCGATGCAGGTCCAGCCGGTGCAGCGGGGGACCTCCGGCCCGGCTCCAGATCCGGACCGTGCCGTCCCAGGAGATGCCCGCGACCAGGTCGTCGTGCAGGACCACCCCGTAGACGCGATGCCCGCCCGCGCCGCTCGGCATCGGATCCGACAGCGTGCCCAGCAGGTCCCCGGACTCCACCGCCCAGAGCCGGATCTGCCCGTCGTCGCAGCCGGTGGCCATGGTCGCGCCGGTGGCGTCGAAGGCGATCGAGCGCACCCGGCCGCGATGGTCGGCGCAGACCGCGTGCTCACCGCCGGTCTCGCGGGTCCACAGCGTCACGGTGTCGTCGTCGTTGGCGGTGGCGATGAAGCGGGCGGTCGGGTCGTAGGCGATGGCCCACACCGGCGCGGAGTCGACGGTGATCTCCCGTTCGGCCTCGCCGGTGCCGATATCGGACACCCGCAGCCGCCCGGCATTGCCGACCGTCACCAGCTGGGTGGCCCGGGCCGGGCTGAACACCCCCGATTCCACCGTGACCAGCCCGTCCGCGCTGCCCTGCAGCCGGCGGGTGAGCCGCCCGGTGGCGGCGTCCCAGAGCCGGACACTCCCGTCGTTGCCGAAACCGGCGAGCAACGTGCTGTCCGCGCTGAAGGACACCGCGCGCACGTGCCGCCCGTGCCCATTGAGGGTGTGCAGGCGTTCGCCGGTGGCGGGATCCCAGACCCGCAGCGCGAACTGGTCGTCGGCGATGGCGAGCTGGGTGCCGTCGGGCCGGAACGCGAACGGCCAGATGGATCCGGTGTGCCCGGTCAGCTTGTGCAGCGGCGCGCCGGTTCGGCCGTCGCGCACGTAGACCGCGCCCGCGGTGTCGCCGGAGGCCAGCATGTCACCGCCCGGATCGAAGCCGAGCCAGTGGATGCGGGCGTCGCCGTGCTCGGTGCGGTGGTGCCGCTGCGCCCCGGCGCCGGTGTCCCACAGCCGGATTCCGCCCGCGAGATCGCCGCTGGCCAGGATGGGTTCGGTCGGATGGAAAGCGATCGTGTAGACGATGTGCTCGTGCCCGGACAGATCGTGGACCAGGGTCCCGGTGGCCGGATCCCACAGTCCGAGTATGCCGTCCGCGCCCCCGGCGGCCAGCAGCGCGCCCATCGGATCCCAGCAGACGCGGCGGACCGGTCCCGGCGCGGCCCGGAAGCGGCCCAGCTCGGCCCCGGTGCCCAGGTGCCAGACCCGCACGGTCCCATCGTGATAGGCGGCGGCGAGCCGGTCGCGGTGGAAGGCGAGGCTGTAGATGCGTTGCGGGCGGCCGTCCGGCGGCGGGAGTTCGTGCAGCAGTTCACCGTCGGGGAGTCGCCGGACCCGTAGCGTCCCGGCCGCGTCGCCGGTGGCGAGCAGGGCTCCGGCGGTATCGGTTTCCAGTGGCCAGGGCCAGTTCTCGTGTCCGGTCAGGACCGCCTTGATCGCGCCGCTGGCGGCGTCCCAGATCCGCACGGTCCCGTCGGCCGATCCGGTGACCAGCACCTGTTCGGTGTAGGCGAGGGCGAAGGTGCGGTCGCGGTGCCCGTGCAGGGTGCGCAGGGTGCGCCCGGTGTCCGCGCCGTAGACGACCACGCTGCCGGAGTCGCAGCCCACCGCGATGGTGCCGCCGTCCGGACTGTAGGCCAGCGGTCGCGGCAGTCGTCCGCTCTGCGCGTCCACGCCGTGCTTGACCCCGATGGCGGCGGGCGCGAATTCGGTCAGCGGCGGGGTGCCGGGGACGCGGCCGGACCCGGCCAGATCGGTCCCGGCGGGACGGCCGACGATGTCGAGCAGCGCGGCCCGGGTCCAGCGGCTGCCCTCGCCGCGCACGCCGGTGAGGTCGGTGCGGGCCAGGCGGGCCCCGGTCAGGTCGGCGCGGCCGAGATCGGCGCGCACCAGCGAGGCCTGATCCAGGTGCGCCCGGTGCAGGCGGGCCCCGCGCAGGTCGGCGTTCTGGAGATTGGCGCTGGTCAGCTGGACTTCGGTCATATCCGCTCCGCGGAGGTCGGTGCCGACCAGGGAGGCCTGGTCGAGTTGCGCGCCCACCAGTCGGACGCCGCGCAGGACCGCCTGGTCCAGCACCGCGCCGGTGAGCCGGGTGGCGGTCATGTTCGCGCCGGTGAAATCGAGCTGCCGCAGATTGCGGAAGGACAGGTCCTCGCGCGACAGGTCGAGGCCACGCAGGTCCTTGTCGGGGCTGATGCGCAGCCGGGCCGCGACGCGGGCGGCATTGGTGCGGGTGATCTCGTGTTCGTCCGGATCGTCCTGGATGCGTTCGACGTAGGCGTGCAGTAGCTCGACTTCGGCCAGATCACAGAGGAATTCGACGGCGAGGGGTTCCAGCTGGGCCTGCGCCAACGGAGCGGGTTCGGCGACCCCCGCACCCAGCTGGGTGGCGATGGCCTTGGCCACCAGCCAGTCCCGCACCGAGGAGTGGATGAAGCCGAAGCGATTGTCGTCGGTGCGCACGATGAGGCTGCGGGAGCCGAGGGCGTGCACGAACTGCGCCACATTGAGCCGGCTCGCGTCGATCTCCTGTACGGCGGCCTGCGCGACCTCGGTCAGCTCGGTGAGATTCAGGTAGGGCCGCCCGTTCTCCCACACCCGCAGCGCGAAATACGTGACGGCGAGCCACAGTTCGGTGAGGCCGAGGGTGGGCTGGGAGCTGGCGCGTTCGGGGGAGCGCTCGATCTCGTAGGTGAGCCAGCTGGTCAGGATCTCCTCGTAGAGCCGGGTGGGGCCGATGATGCGGCGGGCCCCGGCCGCGGTGCGCAGCCGCTGTTCGTCGAGGTCGGCGATGAAGCTCAGCATGCGCGGATTGCAGGCCAGTTTCAGCAGACCGGGAATCCCGCGCAGCAGCCGCATGCGGGCGTCGGCCGAGGGTCCGCTCGGGCCGTAGCGGTTGACCAGGAAGGCGTGCACCTGCTCGTCGGTGAAGTTCTCCACGCTCAGGATGTAGCGGTCCGGGTGCGGGTCCTCGCGGGTGTCGAGGGCCGCCGCGATCTGGTCGTAGGACTTGAAATGCTGTGTGCGCCCGGCCACCACGACCTTGGCCCGGCCCACCGCGGCCTGCAACAGCGTGGCCATGTGCTCGGCGGCGCTGTCGTAGTTGAGGCGGGTGAGCAGTTCGTCGAAGCCGTCGAAGAGCAGCACCACCCGGCCCTGTTCCAGCATGTACCGCAGGGCGCGCAGATCGATGCGGGATTCGCCGTTGTTGGCCAGGTGCGCGGCCAGCAGGGTGTCCAGGGAGCTGGTGCGATCCAGTTCGCGCAGCTCGATGTGGATGGGCACCAGGCCGGTGGTGGTCTCGGTGATCCGGCGGGTCAGCTCGCGCAGCGCGAAGGTCTTGCCGAGCCCGAAATCGCCGAGCAGCAGCACGAATCGGCCGTCCGCGGCGGTCACCAGGTTCATGAGTTCGGCGACCAGATCGTGCTGCACCTCGCGGCCGCGCGGGGCCAGCATGCGGAAGCGTTGCGGCACATACAATTCCGGCGGATAGGCCGGGTCGTCGCGCAGTCGGGCCGACTGATTGCGCAGGTAGTCGCCGAGTTCGACCATGCCCTGGAAGTCGGTGAAGCTGCGGATCCGCACGCCCTCGGCGGCCGCCCGGTCGGAGATCTCGCGGCTCGGGGCGGGACCCAGGTAGATGAGCTGGGAGCCGGGTCGCGGTTCGGGGCCGAGGAAGGCGTCCAGGACCTGGCCGGTCACCTCGCCCACGTGCGCGCCGATGATGAGCTGCTCGATGACCGGCTCGGAATTCATAGTGACCAGCAGGTAGTGCGGGTCGGCGGTGATGCGGCGGATCCGCGCGCCCGGATAGCGCACCTCGCACACCTCGGCGACCTGCTCCAGCAGCATGTCGTGCGGGCGGGCGGTCTCGCTCGCCCGCAGTTCCGGCCGGCGGGGCGGGGGCGGGGGAGCGGGCAGTTCGCGGGAGCCCCGGCGCTCCAGCGCCACAACGGCATTCGTCCAGGTGAGGGCCTGCGGGACCGGAGTCTCCAGCGGTTCGTCGTAGCGGTAGCGGGTGAGTCCGGCATCGGTGATGTGGACCAGTTCGGCCTGACCCGGTGCGGGCGCGGCCAGGACGGGCAGCGTGCCGCCCGGGTGCGCGAGCGAGCGTCCCGCCCGGCCGGGGCCGCGGAGCAGCAGGTTCAGGCGCGGGCCCAGGCGGCGAAAGGCGCGTTCGGCGTCGCGCAGCACGCCCGGGTCGTAGGGCGAGGTGTTCGGACCGGGGGCCGGATCGTGGCGCAGCACGCCCAGCCGGAACCAGCCCTGCGCCTCCTGGGCGCGCAGCTGCTCGGCGAACCAGTCCTTCTGTTCGTCACCGATGGCGCCGTAGTCGTCCTCGGGGCGGTGGGTGGCGGCCATGGTCGAGTTCAAACCGGCCACGACCAAGCGCAATCCGGGGATCGGGAACAGCGTCCAGGGCTGGCCGACATCGAAGACCAGATGGTCGAGGCCGCGGTAGAGGGTGTTGAACATCTGCTCGAACAGCCGCAGTTTCGCGAAGTAGGGCGCGCGGGGCAGGCGGTCGTTGGCCTCGCAGTCCAGGAAGTGGGCGCGGCAGGCCAGTTTCGAGGTGTCGTGGTTGCCGGGGACCACGATCAGCCGGTCGGGTTCCAGTTTGAGCAGCACCCGCAGGCCGGTGAGAAACGCGGTGGCCTTGCGGAATTCGGTCGGATGCGCGGATTCGGTGAGATCACCGCTGACCACGATCAGATCCGGCGGCGGGGCCTGCCGATCCACCAGTTCGGTGACCGCGCCCCAGATGTGGGACTGCAAACCCTCCGGATCGGTGGGGAGATCGGCCGACGCCCGCCCGAAGCGCGGACCGCCGATATGCAGGATGGACAGTCCCGCATGGGTGCGGGCCGCGGCCATGTCCCCCGGAAACGCCGGCGGCGACAGCGGGCGGCGGCCCGGCGGCCTGGGTTCCGGTGCCGCGGACCACAAGTCGTCTGAACGCGGGTCCGCCCGCCGCCGCGGCATCCACCGCTCCGACAGCATCCGCTCGACCCGGTCCAGCACCTCCCGCCGCATCTCGGCCTCATCGGTCACCCCGAACAGGTCCAGGCAGGCGACCCCGGTCGGCAGCCATTCCAGCGAGCAGTCGCTGACCCGGATGGCCAGCAGCTTCCCCGGATCCACGTCCAGCGCGGCCTGCCACTCCCGGTTCGCATGCCGGGAGGACACGTAGTCGCGGGTCAACACCGCGATCACCAGATCCGCCTCGCGGACTCCCCGCTGCACGAACTCCCCGTAGTTCGCCGCCGGATCGAAGTCCCACGACGACACCAGGGTTCGATAGCGCCCCTCGGCATGTTCGAGCAGCCATCCCAGCCAGATGGCCCATCGCTCGTCGGCCGCCGAATAACTCGTGAAAAGTAACCGCCCACCCCACGCCGTCACACCGCCCAGTATCCCGCTCCCCAAACCAACGCGCCGCCAATCGAATTGACCTCTTTCCCAATTCTCAGATCCTGCGATCCGCCTCGCCCTGCGAGAATTGACCGATGCTCGAAGAGGACTCCGGTTCACCGCCCGCCCGGGCGGGCTCGGCCGTGCGCCGGCGGCTCGGTGTCCTGGATTCCGTGCGGATCGGGTTGCTGCTGGTCGGACTGCTGTGCGTCGCGACCGGGCTGCTGCCGTGGGCCGAGGCCGCGGACAATATGCGGCGGATCGCGCCGCTGCTGTTGTTCCTGGGCAGCGTGATCGTGCTGGCGAATCTGGCGCGGCGGGCCAAGGTGTTCGATGTGATCGCGCATCGGCTGGCGATCATCGCGGGCGGAAACTATGCCGGGTTGTTCCTGCTGTGCGTGCTGTTCGCGTCGGTGACGACGACGGTGCTGAACCTGGACACGACCGCGGTGCTGCTGACCCCGGTGATGATCGCGCTGGCGGTGCCCGCGCGGATTCCGCCGCTGCCGCTGACCATGACCACCCTGTGGCTGGCGAACACGGCGAGTCTGCTGCTGCCGGTGTCGAATCTGACCAATCTGCTGGCCGCGGATCGGGTGGCCTTGGATGTCACCGGGTTCGCGGCGCGCATGTGGTTGCCGCAGCTGCTGTCGATCGCGGTGACCATGGTGTGCCTGTGGTGGTGGTACTGGCGGCGGTCGCAGCGCGGGGCCGACCGGTATGTGGTGCCGGATCCGATCCGGCCCGCGGATCTGCGGGAACGGGTGCTGCTGTACGCGTCCGGGGGCGCGTGCGCGCTGTTCGTGCTGGCGATTCCGTTCGTGGGGGACCGGATCGGGATCGCGGCCACGGTGGCGGCGGTCATCGTGGTGCTGGCCTTCGCGATCTGCGACCGGTCGGCGCTGCGGCCGTCGCTGTTGCCGTGGCAGCTGCTGGTTTTCGTGGCCGGCCTGTTCCTGGTGGTGCCGACGCTGTCGCGGTACGGGCTCTCGACGTTGATGGAGCACCTGATCGGGGAGGACACCAGCGGGCCGGGGGTGCTCCGGGCCGCCGGGGCGGGGGCCGCGCTGTCCAATATCGTGAACAATCTGCCCGCCTACACCGCGGGGGAGGCGGTCGTGCACGGCGGCCGGGATCAGTTGCTGGCCTTGCTGATCGGCACCAATGTGGGTCCGGTGGTGACGCCGTGGGCCTCCCTGGCCACCCTGCTCTGCCTGGAGTTCTGCCGTACCCACGAGGTGCGGGTCCCCATGCGCCGCTTCGTGCGGACCGGCCTGGTGCTGGCCGTGGCCGCGACCACCGCCGCGACCGCGGGCCTGCTGCTCACCGGCTAGAACGTATTGGCCGGTCGCAGTGCGTATTCCACGATCTCGGTGACGTCGTCGTCGGTGTACACGGCCGGCAGCGGCAAGGCCAGCCGCTCCAGCAGCCGCCGCACCTGCGCGATGCTCGGTTCGGCGGGCGGCCGCAGCTCGCTGTCGCGGCCCATCGGAACGTGGCGCGCCTGCTTGAAACTCAACGCCAATTCGCGGGTGAGATCGGAGTATTGGGTCTTTCCGCGCTCGAAGAGCAGCGCCGGGGTGTTCGAGCCGCGCTGATTGGTGATGACCACGCTGTCGGACATGTCCCAGCGGTAGGTCGACACCACCGAGGACAGCGCCAGCTCGATGGTCAGCAGCTCGGACTGGGCCCGGTACCAGGAGCAGGCCACCACGGTGGCGAAGGACTGCTTGCGAATCCGGTCGGTGGTCCACGGCCGCCCGGTCGCGTCGCCGCCCGGCTGCAGCGAGTTGCGATGCTGTGCCTCGACCTCGCACAGCTGCTCGTCGCCGGGGTCGAGGATCTCGACCCGCAGATTCAGCAGGTGCTGTTCGGCGCGCACCCGGCCCAGGAAGAACGGCAGGGTGGTGGCCCGCAGGTAGGTTCCGGTGCCGCCCTTGTAGATCCAGTTGTCGGTGTCGCGGCGGGCCAGCGCGTGCGCCTGATCCACCTCCGCGCCGTAGAGCAGGCGCACCGCCGCGGTCTCGCCGACCAGCCGGGCGATCCGGTTGCGGTCCCGCAGCAGCGTCACCGCGAGCAGGCTGAGCACCAGCAGGATGGCATTGCTCACCGGATCGAGCTTGGTGTTCTTGTCGATGAACTCGACGATCACCGCGGTGATCGCGATCACGATGGCGACCACCGCGTCGATATTGAGCCGGAGCCAGGTAGCGAAGCGGGTCATGGGCGGCGTCCTCCCCCGAGAGATGTCACCCAGAATAGGTGCCGCGTAGCATGACCGAGTGGTAACAGGGCAGAGTGCCGGTCAGCCCGCAATCACTAAGGAGCACATGGTGGGACAGGTCAGCGCCTCCAGTTCGATCGTCGTCGCGGCGGATCCGAAGCGCACCCTCGACGCGATCGCCGACTACGAAACGGTCCGGCCGAAGATCCTCTCCTCGCACTACCGCGACTACAAGGTCGTCGAGGGCGGCCAGGGCGCGGGCACCGTCGCGGAGTGGACGCTGCAGGCCACCGAGAAGCGGTCTCGCAATGTGCGCGCGGCCATCTCGGTCTCCGACTCCATGGTGACCGAACGGGACTCGAACTCCTCCATGGTCACCGCCTGGACCGTCACCCCCTCGGGCTCCGGCTCGCTGGTCACCGTGCGCACCACCTGGAAGGGCGCGGGCGGCATCGGCGGCATCTTCGAGGGCATCTTCGCGCCCCTCGGCCTGAAGAAGATCCAGGCCGAGGTGCTCGAGAACCTGAAGCGGGAACTGGCCTAGTTCCGCTAGGTCGTGTCTCCCAATGATCTGAGCCATTCGACGATGAGGGCCAGGACGAATCCGGCACGGTAGGTAGTCGCGAGCTTGTCGTAGCGCGTGGCCACTGCCCGCCAGTGTTTGGCCCTGTTGAAGGCCCGTTCGATGACGTTGCGACGCTTGTAGAGCTTCGGGTCGAAGCTCGGTGCCCGGCCACCGCCGCGGCCTTTGCGTTTGCGGTTGGCGACCTGATCGGACCGTTCGGGAATCACGGTCTGGATCCGTTTGCGGCGCAGCAGGGTTCGGTTCGAGGCCGCCGAGTAGGCGCGATCGGCGATCACGACCTCGGGGTTGCGCCGCGGCGGCCCGCCCTCCAAACGGGGCACGACCACCGCGTCCAGCAGGGGCGGCAGCAGTGGTGAATCGTTGGTCTGCCCGGGCGTGAGCAGCACCGCCAAACCGTGACCGGCGCCGTCGGTGGCCAGGTGGATCTTGGTGGTCAGCCCGCCGCGGGAACGCCCGATCGCGTGGTCGCCGGGTTCATAGCCCGCCCACCGAGTCGGCGGCGGCGCCGGCGGCGTGCTGGTGGACTCGCACGATCGTGGAGTCGACCGAGACGACCCAGTCCAGGTTGCCGGTGGTGTCGGCCAAAGCCAGCAGTGCGGTCAACACCCGATCCCAGGTGCCATCGGCGGCGTAGCGGCGGTGACGTTTCCACACCGTCTGCCACGGCCCGAAGTGTTCGGGCAGGTCCCGCCACGGCAGGCTGGTTCGCAACCGATACAGCATGCCTTCGACGATCAGGCGGTTGTTGGCGAAGTTACGGCCCACGTGGCCTTCGGATTTCGGCAACAGCAGCTCGAGCAGTTCCCACTGATTGTCGGTCAGAACCTGGTATCGATCACCGGTCACGGTCGCCACGGCAGCCATGATGCACGATCGGCCCCAAGATCGGGGCCGATCTGTTCACCCCATTAGGAGACAGAACCTAGTCCTTCGCGATGTCGAAGAGGTTGCCCTCGGGGTCGGACAGCGTCGCCCATTTGACGCCGTATTCGTCGAAGTCGGCGAGATGCTTGGCCCCGAGCGCGACCGCCTTCGCGATATCGGCCTGCTGGTCGGGTGAGTGCAGGTCCAGGTGCACCACGTTCTTGCCCGGGTTCTTGTCGGGCACCTTGATGAACATGAGCGTCGGCGTGGCGGCCCCGTTGTCGATGGTGGCGAAGAATTCGGTCGCGCCGTCGTCGACGGGACGCTCGAACAGCTGCGCGTAGAACCCCGCCAGTTCGGCGGCGTTGTCGCAGTCGAAGGTGATGTTCCCGAGGGACAGTGCCATGTGTTCTCTCCTTTTCAGAGCCGGCCGATCGGCCAGCAGACTTCGGTGCGGTAGTCGGCGGGTTCGGCGTCGCCGGGACCCACCAGGTAGAGCTCGCGCACGGGTTCGGCGAGCGCGGTGTCGTGTTCGGCCACGTGGCTGCCCAGCGCGCCGTACGTCCGGTCGAATTCGGTGAACGGGCCCGCGTGCACCGCGATGGCGAAGCGGCGGGCCGGCAGGTCCAGGACGGTTCCGGGATCGAAACGGCCCCGGTGCCGAGGGTCGATCGGCACGAAGGTGACCACCTCGCCGCGGTCGTGCTCGAAGAAGGCGGGCGCGTAGGTGGCGCCGCCCGGCCCGGCGGGTGCCAGATCGGCCGCGGCCAGGCTGCCGTAGAGCGTCCCGAAACTGTGGTCGCACCACTGGTCGCAGTCCTCGCGCGCCACCTCGGCGGACATGGCGATCACGGGATGGCTTGTGATGGAACGGTATTCGACGCTGATCCGGTCCGACGGCAGCAGCAGCGCCTTGAGCGAGGCCACCACGTCGCGGGTGCGCACCAGCTCGGCCTCCATCCGCTCGAGATGCGCGCGGATCGCCGCGTCCCGGGCCGGCTGATCAGGGGCGGCCATCACCGCCTTGATCTCCGGCGGCGGCATGTTCAGTTCGCGCAACCGCTTGATCAGGTGCGCCTGATCGACCTGGGCGGTCGAGTAGAAGCGGTAGCCCGAGCCGGGGTCCACCGCGACCGGCTCCAGCAGCTCGATCTCGTGGTAGTACCGCAGCGTCTTGATGGTCAGGTAGGTGAGCCGGGAGAACTCACCGATCGGAACCGTTGCCGTCATGCTTTCAGCGAACACCCTCCAGCGAGGGGAGAGTCAAGCGAACCGTCGCGTGTCGGCGACTAGGCTGGGGTGCGATCACCATCCCCCAGGAAGGACGCGCCGTGCAGCCCGGTGAAGGTTTCGATTTCCAGCAGTTGATGGCACAGGCCCAGCAGATGCAGCAGGCGGTGATGGCCGCGCAGCAGGAGATCGCGGAGTCCGAGGTCGAGGGCGAGGCCGGCGGCGGCCTGGTGCGCGCCAAGATCCGCGCCACCGGCGAGGTGCTGTCGCTGACCATCGATCCCCAGGTGGTCGACCCCTCGGATGTGGAGACGCTGCAGGACCTGATCATCGGCGCGCTCAACAACGCCATGGACACCGCGCAGAACCTGGCCGCCGAGCGGCTGGGTCCGCTCGCGGGTGGTCTCGGCGGCGCGCTGCCCGGACTCTGAGCGGGGCTGGGTAGGTGTACGAGGGTCCGGTTCAGGATCTCATCGACGAACTGGGCAAACTGCCCGGTGTCGGCCCGAAGAGCGCGCAGCGCATCGCCTTCCATCTGCTGTCGGTGGAGCCGCCGGAGATCGACCGGCTGCAATCCGCCCTGCAGAAGGTGCGCGACGGGGTGCGGTTCTGCAATGTCTGCGGCACCGTCTCCGATGGCGAACTGTGCCGTATCTGCGCCGATCCGCGCCGCGATCGCACCATGATCTGCGTGGTCGAGGAACCCAAGGATGTGCAGGCCATCGAGCGCACCCGCGAATTCCGGGGCCGCTATCACGTGCTCGGCGGCGCACTCGATCCGCTCTCGGGCGTCGGCCCGGATCAGTTGCGTATCCGGGAATTGCTGACCCGCATCGGAAATCAGGATGACGGGGTGGACGTGTCGGAGGTCATCATCGCCACCGACCCGAATACCGAGGGTGAGGCGACGGCCACCTATCTGGTCCGTATGCTGCGCGACTTCCCGGGCCTGAGCGTGACGCGTCTGGCCTCGGGTCTGCCCATGGGCGGCGATCTCGAATTCGCCGATGAATTGACCCTGGGCCGCGCCCTTTCCGGCCGTCGCGCGCTATAGCCGGTCCGGGGGTTTCGGGGGAACCCCCGAGAGCCGATCAGGTCCAGGTCGGCGGTGCGGGCAGCGCCGCTGGCTGCGGGCACGGAATGTGCTGCACGTTGCGGGGTATATCGGCGCCGGCGCCACTGGCGTGTAAAGCCACGGCAATAGCGAAGGTGGCCGCCAAACCCGCCACAACTGCCAGGCCCTTACGCAAGGTCCCGGTTTTCAGGGACGGGCGTAGCTTCATCTTTCGCTCCTCGCCTCGGTGATAATGCGTCGACCTGGAACACCGCGTGCAATTAGCGAAATGCTAGCTTTCCGTCCCGCCCCCGCCGCACATTGTGGGGGGTTGGAACCGGAAATTGAAATCGTCCCGTTATTTCCGGTCAGAACGTTAGGCGCTGCCAGTCCAGGGCATCGAATCCCGAACGATCTCCGGTCGCCCAGCCCCAGATCAGGTCGGCGACAATTCGCGGATCGTTCGCGGTGGCGGCGAAATGCTTGTCCGGCGACCCGTCCCGGTATTCGACGTCGTAATGTCCGTCCGGGTGGCGATAGGTCTGGATATAGAACTGATCGGCGGTTTCCGCGATCACATAGGGACCGGGCTGACCCAGCTCCGGAATCCACAGGTCCACCAGTTGTTTTGTCAGGTAAGGAAATTCGCCGGCCCCGCCGTGGGTGACCGCGGCGGCCACCGATCCGGCCGGATCCGCCAGCCACGACAGCTGCGGATCCCACACCGCGTACCCGCGCGGCGTGCCCAGCTCGAACAGCAGCGAGCGGGTGTGCCCGATGGCGTCGTACTGGGTGGACACGAACAGCGCGTCACCCAGCACGCCGTCGGCGGCGGGCGTGCCCAGGAAGCTGTCGACCTCGGGCAGCTCCGCATTGCGTTTGTCCAGCTCGGCCGCGATCTCGGTGATCGCCGCACCGGCCGGGCGGCCCTCCTGCCCGGTCAGGTGGTCGTCCACCTCGGCGGGGGAGGACGCGACGCCGGAGGGCAGCAGAACGAGGTCGTAGCTCACCCGGTCAGGCTAGTGGCTAGCCCGCGCGGGTCCGCCGCCCGGTCTCCGCGCAGGCGCAGCCGCCCGCCGCGTCGCCGCAGTCGGCCACGAACAGGTGCCGGGCCCGGTCGGTGTCGAAGCATTCGGATTCGGTGCATTCCACCGGACCCGCGGCGTGCACGATCAGTGTCCCGTGACAGTGATCGAGGGCCGATTCGCACAGTGAGCAACCCGCAGGATGCACCGCAACCTCCTTCAGCCGTTCCTATGGTGATAACACTCGCCACCGACAAGCGCGGGAGGACACCGCGTGTCGTCCGAACTGTCGGATAATCGGGCTCATCGCCGACATGGACGCCATCAATCCGTTCGACTTCTTCGTAGAGGACGGGTCCGACGCCCGCGAATCGACCATCGCCGTTTCGGTCGACGTCGGCCCCATCCCGCCCGATGCCGCCCCTATCGCCCCCGACACGGCCCCTACCCCTCCTGATGTCGGCCCGGCCCAGGCCCGGGAGTGACACACTCGACGATGTGGCCCCCGCCTCCCCGACTTCCAGGCGTCCATCGTGCCCCTGTAAACTCGTGATCATCATGCAGCGGGCACTTCTCCTCGGCCGCCGCGACGGGGTCTGATTCGGACCGGCTCCCGCCGCGGGGATCTGCCGTGCCGGTCTACCCAATAACTGGGATCCAGCCACACCTCGGAGATAAATCGCCATGTCACCCGCTGATGCTTTCGTTTCCGGTACGCGCGTCATCACCGCGCCGTCCAAGCCCGCGCCCGCTGACCAGCCGGCCTGGAACAAGCAGAAGAACTCCTCCATGCCGGTATTCCGGTACCGGCCGTTCGCCGAGGAGGTCGAGCCCGTCGAGCTGCCCGACCGCACCTGGCCGGACAAGATCATCGACCGCGCGCCGGGCTGGTGTGCCGTCGACCTGCGCGACGGTAACCAGGCCCTGATCGACCCGATGAGCCCCGCTCGCAAGCGTCGCATGTTCGACCTGCTGGTGCGCATGGGTTACAAGGAGATCGAGGTCGGCTTCCCGTCCGCCTCGCAGACCGACTTCGACTTCGTCCGCGAGATCATCGAGGACGGCGCGGTGCCGGACGACGTCACCATCCAGGTGCTGACCCAGTCCCGCCCGGAGCTGATCGAGCGCACCTTCGAGGCCTGCGCCGGCGCCCCGAACGTGATCGTCCACTTCTACAACTCGACCTCGATCCTGCAGCGCCGCGTGGTCTTCCGCGCGGACCGGGACGCGGTCAAGAAGATCGCCACCGACGCGGCCGCGCTGTGCCTGGTGGTGGAGAAGCGGTACCCGGACACCAACTGGCGCTACGAGTACAGCCCCGAGTCCTACACCGGCACCGAGCTGGACTACGCCCGTGAGGTCTGCGACGCGGTCTCCGAGATCATCGCGCCGACCCCCGAGAAGCCGCTGATCATCAACCTGCCCGCGACCGTGGAGATGGCGACGCCCAACGTGTACGCCGACTCCATCGAGTGGATGCACCGCAACCTGGCCCGCCGCGACTCCATCCTGCTGTCGCTGCACCCGCACAACGACCGCGGCACCGCCGTGGCCGCCGCCGAATTGGGCTACCAGGCCGGCGCCGACCGCATCGAGGGCTGCTTGTTCGGCAATGGCGAGCGCACCGGCAACGTCTGCCTGGTCACGCTGGGCATGAACATGTTCTCCCGCGGCGTGGACCCACAGATCGATTTCTCGAACATCGACGAGATCCGCCGCACGGTCGAATACTGCAACCAGCTGCCCGTCGCCGAGCGCCACCCCTACGGCGGCGACCTGGTCTACACCGCCTTCTCCGGTTCGCACCAGGACGCCATCAACAAGGGCCTGGACGCCATGAAGGCCGCCGCCGACGCGCAGGGCGCGGACGTCGACGACATCGTGTGGGAGGTTCCGTACCTGCCCATCGACCCGAAGGACGTCGGCCGCACCTACGAGGCCGTGATCCGGGTGAACTCGCAGTCCGGCAAGGGCGGCGTCGCCTACATCATGAAGACCGATCACGGGCTGGTGCTGCCGCGCCGCCTGCAGATCGAGTTCTCGCAGGTCGTGCAGAAGATCACCGACGGCGAGGGCGGCGAGGTCACCCCGAAGGAGATCTGGGACGTCTTCTCCGAGGAGTACCTGACCCCGATCCTGCCGCTGGAGCGCATGCGCCAGAAGGTGACCGCGTCCGAGACCGACGGCGGCGTCGACCACATCGAAGCCGTGGTCAAGGTCGACGGTGTCGAGCACGCCATCGCCGGTGAGGGCAACGGCCCGCTGGCCGCCTTCGTCGACGCGCTGGCCACCATCGACTACGACGTGCGGGTGCTGGACTACAGCGAGCACGCCATGTCCTCCGGCGACGACGCCCAGGCCGCGGCCTACGTCGAATGCGCCATCGGCGATCAGGTCACCTGGGGCGTCGGCATCGCCACCTCGATCACGACCGCCTCGCTGCGCGCGGTGGTCTCGGCGGTCAACCGCGCTGCCCGTAAGGCATGACAAGGCGCCCCGATCGTCGCGAACGCAACGCCTGATTTCGTGACGATCGGGGTAACTCACCGGGTAGGTCCACAATGGTGTGGGCACCCAACGCAGGCACGCGTGCAGGAGTGTCGGCGGCTCTCAGTTGTGCGCCGAAGTCGCGGGGAGGCGCTATTGCCTCGCCGCGTCCGGGCGGGTCAACAATGCTAGCGTTGGGTCGCAATAGCGCCGAGCTCTCTGTTCGAGCTGTCGAGCAGATGGGGGACACGTGACTACGAAAGATCAGAATTCGACCTCGAAGCCGATCGTGGCGGAGGACGTCGAAGACATCCTCGACGAGGTGGAAGCGGGTGGGCCCGCCGAGTCGAAGGAATCCGATTCCGAGGAGCAGGCGGCCGGATTCTTTCCGCCGGTACCGGATTCGATCGACCAGACCGTGGTGTATCCCGGCAATGGCGGACCGTTCCCGGGACCCCAGGGGCCGGACGGCCACAATCCCTTCGCGGCCGACGGCCACAATCCGTTCCCGCCGGGCGGGCCCGGACCGTACGGCCCGCCGGGATTCCCACCCGCGGGCGGCTTTCCGCCGCCGGATGCCGGGCAGTTCGCGCCGCCGCCGAATCCCGGTGTGCCTGGCGGTTTTCCGCCGATCGGCGAAGTACGCGAGCAGACGCCCTACGGTGAGGTCCGGCAGGAGATCGGCAGCGACGGCATGGTGCGCCGGGTGTTTCCCGAGCAGCAGCCGGGTGAACCGGTGGAGCCGGGCCATTTCGGCGGCCCCGGACAGCCGGGGCAGTTCGCGCCCTCCAACGATCAGCCGGGCGGGCCGATCTACAGCTGGTCGCCGCCCCCGGCCGCGCCGCCGCAGCAGCCGCAGGTCGGTTTCCAGCCGGGCTGGAATGCCCAGCAGCAGCAGGGGATTCCGCCGCAGCCGGGCTCGTTCGGTCAGCAGTACGGTCAGCAGCCGCCGCCGCCCGGACATTCGGTCAATGACCTCAATCTCTTGAAGCGGGCCCGGCGCGCGCCGGGCAGCGGCTGGCGGCGCGCCGTGCACAAGGCTTCCGGCGGTGTCATCAATCCGGGCGAGTCCGCCGCGGACGTGGTGTACCGGCAGCTGGTGGACCGGGTGAACCAGCCGGTGCGCGGCGACTACCGGATCGCCATCCTGTCACTCAAGGGCGGCGTCGGAAAGACCACCACGACTGTCGGTCTGGGCTCCACCTTCGCGTCGCTGCGCGGCGACCGGGTGATCGCCATCGACGCCAACCCCGACCTCGGGACGCTCGCGCACCGGGTGCCGCGACAGACCCGCTCCACGGTGCGAAACCTGCTGGAGGACGGGCACATCAGCCGGTACTCCGATGTGCGGGCGCACACCTCGCAGGCCCCGAGCCGGCTGGAAGTGCTGGCCTCCGAACAGGATCCGGCCGTGTCGGAGGCGTTCTCGGAGGCGGACTACCGCAAGGCCATCGGCATCCTGCAGCAGTTCTACAACATCATCCTGACCGACTGCGGTACCGGTCTGATGCACTCGGCCATGTCCGGCGTGCTGGATATGGCGAGCTCGCTGGTACTGGTCACCTCCCCGGCCATCGACGGCGCGCGCAGCGCCTCGGCCACCCTGGACTGGCTCGACCACCACGGCTACCACAAGCTGGTGGAGCGAACCGTGGTGGTGGTCAACGCCTCTCGCAAGGGCTCCTCGACGGTGGACCTGGACCAGCTGCGCAAGCTGTTCCTGGACCGCACCCGGGCCGTGCAGGTCGTCCCGTTCGACGACCACCTGGCCGAGGGCGCGGAGATCGACCTCGAACTGGTCGGCAAGCCCACCCGCCGGGCGCTGCTGGAGCTGGCCGCCATGGTGGCCGACGACTTCGGCTATCAGGCTGCCGCGCAAGGTTTCCCGCCCCAGCAGGGCGGCTTCCCGCCGCAGGGTGGTTTCCCGCCTCCGCAGGGCGGAATGCCCCCGCAGCAAGGCGGTATGCCCCCGCCGCAGGGTGGGATGCCGCCGCAGGGTGGCTTCCAGCCGGGCGCGTTCCCGCCGCAGGGCTGAGCTCCGGCCGGATCCGACGAACGAAAAACCCCGCTGTTCAACAGCACCGCGGGGTTTCGTCTGTCCGGCGCCGGGCGGCGATTCAGCCCTGGACCAGGGGCGAGAGCGCGCGCCCGGCCAGTTCGACCGTGCCCGCCTCGTGCCCGTTGGTGACCAGGTTGACGATGATGCCGTCGATGCCGTGATCGAGGACCCGCGACTGGATCTGCTCGGCCACTTCGTCGGGGGTGCCGACGAATTGGCGGTCGGCGGGGGAGTTGCGCAGCGCCTCGTTGGGCAGCGCGCCCAGGTCGGTGATGCCGATGCGGGCCAGCATCTCGGCCTGGGTCTTACGGGCGCGGTCGCCGTCCTCGTCGACGATGACGAAGGCCAGGAAGCTGGTCTCCAGGGTCTTCGGGTCGCGGCCCGCCTCGTCCAGCCGCGCGTGCAGGGCGTCCAGCTTGCGGGGCAGCTCGGAGGCGTTGCAGATGATGTTGAGGTGGTCGGCGAAGCGGGCCGCCAGCCCGAAGGTCTTCTTCTCGCCGCCGCCGCCCAGCAGGATCGGCAGGTCGTCGCGTACCCGCGGCTCGTTCATGGCGTTCTTCGTCCGGTACCACTTGCCGTCGAAGGTGGAGTGCTCGCCGCGCAGCATCGGCGTGATGATCTCGAGGGCCTCCTCGAGCTTCTCGAAGCGCTCGGTGAAGGTGCCGAAGTCGAAGCCGTAGGCCTGGTGCTCGAGCTCGAACCAGCCCGCGCCGATGCCGAGCACGGCCCGCCCCCGGCTCACCACGTCCAGGGTGGTGACGGTCTTGGCGGTGAGCGCCGGGTTGCGGTAGGTGTTGCCGGTCACCAAGGCGGACAACTGGATTCGCTCGGTCGAGGCCGCGAGACCGGACAGCGCGGTGTACGCCTCCAGCATCGGTTCCTCGGGCGCTCCGAGGAGCGGCAACTGGTAGAAGTGGTCCATCACGAAGGCCGCGTCGAAGCCCGCCGCCTCGGCCTCGCGCGCCTGCGCCACCACCGCCGGGAAGAGGTCCCGGGGCGCGACCCCGTAGCTGAAGTTCGGCATCTGATACCCGAGTCGAATGCTCATGAGCGCCACGGTAGGACTTGGAGCGCACTCCAAGTCAACCGCTGAAATTCCACCCTGGTCGCCCGGCGTGGGTCAGGTGGTGGCGTGGCGGGCGGCGGCCTGGAAGGCGGCGATCACCATGGCGACGGCGGGCCGTTTCTCGGCGTGCGGGCGGGTGGCCAGATCGTAGACGCGGGCGGCGCGCACCCCGGCCAGGCGCAGCATCACCAGGTGCGGGTGGCGGACCGCGTAGCGGGGCATGAGGGCGACGCCATACCCGGTGGCCACCAGGGCCTCGATCACGCTGAACTCGTTGAGCCGCTGGGCGATCCGCGGTTGCACGCCGGTCACGGTGGCGATGGAGCGCAGCACGTCGTCGACCGGGAAGCCGGTGCGCACGCTGATCCAGGTCTCGTCAGCGAGTTCCGCGGGCACCACCGCACCCTGCCGGGCCAGCCGGTGGTCGGGCGCGACCACCACGTCGATGGGCTCCCGCATCAGCACTCGCGACGCCACCCGCGGCCCGGTGAGCGACGGCGCGCGCTCGTCGCGGTGGGTCAGCACCACGTCGTAATCGGCCAGCAAGCGCGGCACCTCGCTGGGCGGCACGTCCTCGTCGCTGGCCACCACGTCGACGCCGCCGCCCGCCAGTTCGGCCAGCACGTGCGGCAGCAGCAGCGCGGCCCCGGACGGGAAGAGCGCCACCCGGACCCGTCCGCGCGGCGATCCCCGGTACTCGGCCATCTCGGTGACCGCGCGTTCCATGGCCGCGAGCACCTCGTCCGCGCGCATCACCAGCGCCCGCCCGGCGTCGGTGAGCCGCACCCGCCGGCCGTCCGGCTCGAGCAGCGCCACCCCGGCCTCGCGGGCCAGCACCTTCAGTTGCTGCGAGACCGCGGAAGGCGTCATGGACAGCGCTTCGGCGACCGCGGCGACTGTTCCGCGATCGGCCAGTTCCCGCAGCACCCGCAGCCGTTCGAGCGACATCAGCGGCCCGTCGGCGCGGGGCGGTTCAGGGCTCGGCACAATTAAGTTCTACTACATCGTGAGTGCAGAATTATTCGATTGTCCTTACTTATTAGCGCCAGCAATATTCTCGGCATGACCAATCGCGATCGTCTGCTCGGACTCGCCGTCGTGGTGCTGTGGGGCCTGAACTTCCTCGCCATCCACGTCGGGCTGGAGCACTTCCCGCCGTTCTTCTTCGCGGGACTGCGGTTCGCCGTCATCGCGATTCCGGTGCTGCTGTTCGTGCCCCGGCCCCGGGTGGCGTGGAAGTGGTTGCTGCTCTACGGGATCGGGTTCGGGATCCTGCAGTTCGCCTTCCTGTTCACCGCCCTGCGGACGGGGATGCCGACCGGGCTGTCCTCGCTGGTGCTGCAGTCGTCCGCGCCGTTCACGGTGCTGCTGGGCGCGGTATTCCTGCGGGAACGGCTGCGTGGGGTCCAGTTGGCGGGGATCGCGGTGGCCATGGCGGGCATGGCGGTGATCGGCTGGGATCGGGCGCATCACGCGGCCCTGGTGCCCCTGCTGCTGACGCTGCTGGGCGGATTGGGCTGGGCCTTCGGCAATATCGGGTCCCGGCTGGCCGCGGCCTCGTCAGCGGACGTGAATCCGCTGCACCTCACGCTGTGGATGGCCGTGGTGCCGCCGATCCCCCTGTTCGCGCTGTCCGCGCTCACCGAGGGGCCGAGCACCGGCTGGAACGACCTGATCGCGTCGTTCGCGGCGACCGGGTGGCCCGCCTTCGCGGCCCTGGCCTACATCGTGGCGCTGGGCACCATCGCGGGTTCGGGCCTGTGGACCTATCTGATGAGCCGCTATCCGGCGAGCACGGTGGCCCCGCTGTCGCTGGCCGTGCCGGTGGTGGGGATCGCCGCCTCGTGGGCCTTCCTGCACGAGTCACCCTCGGCATTGTCGCTGGTCGGGGCGGTGATCGTGATCGCGGGCGCGTTCACCGCGACCTCGGCGGGCCGCCGGGTCCCGGCGGTCGAGGCGGAGGCCGCCACGCCCGGGCAAATTCGACACGCCCAGCCGACACGCCGCCAAATTCAGGACCCCGCGCTCGTCGAGGCCTAGCTGAGCAGTCCGGTTTGTTGTTGTTCGACCGAATTCCGGACCTTCGGGATGAAAATTTCCACCCCAACCGACCATCTGTCTGCGACAGCTCCATAGGATGCTGACCAGGCGTGGGAGGTAACGGGTATGGCAGGACAGCGTTTGTCCGTCACGCGGCGATCAGTGCTGCGTGGAGCAATGGCGGCCGGGGCGATGGCGGGAGCGGTGGCGGCGGGAGCCGCCCGTCCCGGCACCGCCCACGCGGCCGCCGGACGTCGGGTAGCCGTGCTGGGCGGTGGTGTCGCGGGTCTGACCGCGGCGCACGAACTGGCCGAACGCGGTTTCGAGGTGACCCTGTACGAGCGGCGGGCGCTGGGCGGCAAGGCGCGCAGCATTCCCGTCCCGGGCAGCGGCAAGGACGGGAAACCGGAACTGTGGGGTGAGCACGGATTCCGTTTCTTCCCCGGCTTCTACCGTCACATTCCAGACACCATGCGGCGAATCCCGTTCGCGGGCAATGTCAATGGCGTATGGGACAACCTGGTCGCGGCGTCGGAGGCGCGCTTCTCGCGCAAGGGCACCGACGACACCATCATTCCGATGGGCAAGGCCGGGAAACCGTGGTCCACCCCCGACAACTTCCGCGAAACAGTCGGGTCCGCGATCACCACCTCCACCAATATGGGCACGGCCGACGCCCTCTATTTCGCCAATCGCCTGCTGGTCTTCAACACCAGTTGCGACGCGCGCCGCAATGGCCAGTGGGACAGCGTGGCGTGGCGGGACTACGTCGGTGCGGGCAAGCGCTCCAGCGAATTCCGCATGCTGTTGTCCAGAACGCTCACCACCCTGCTGGTGGCCGCCAAGGACGACAAGGCCAGCACCCGCACCATCGGCAATATGGGCGAGCAGTTCCTGGGCAACCCGCTCGAGACCGGCAATGACGGCCCGCTCGACCGGCTGCTGAACGGCTCCACCAACGAGGCCTGGATCGACCCCTGGGTCAACCGGCTGCGCGATCTCGGCGTCACCTTCGTCAACGCCGAGATCCGTGGACTGGAACTGGACGGGGCGCGCATTTCCGGTGCGCGGATGGTGGATTCGTCGGGAGCGGCCCAGACAATCGAGGCCGACCATTTCGTGAGCGCGCTGCCCGTCGAGGTGGCCCGCACCCTGTGGACGCCCGAGATCCTGTCGCTGCGACCGGAATTGGCGGGCATGAGCCAGCTCACGGTGGACTGGATGAGCGGCATCCAGTTCTTCCTGCGCCGCCGCACCGATATCGCGCGCGGCCACGTCGCCTACGTGGATTCGCCGTGGTCGCTCACCTCGATCGCGCAGGGCCAGTTCTGGAATCGCACGCCGGTCACCGGACTCGGTGACGGCACCGTGCGGGACTGCCTCTCGGTCGACATCTCCGACTGGAACACCCCGGGCATCCTCTACGGCAAGCCGGCCAAGGAGTGCACGCACGAGGAGATCGCGCGCGAAGCCTGGGCCCAGCTCGACGCACACCTCAACGACCGCGGCGAGCTACTGCGCAAGGACGACCTGCACTCCTGGTTCCTCGACACCGGCATCACGTGGGACGCCGCGCAGCAGCGCAACACCAATGCCGACCCGCTGCTGATCAATACCGCGGGTTCGCTGGCGCTGCGCCCCGATTCGCACTCCGACAGCCTCCAGAACCTGTATCTGGCGGGCGATTACGTACGCACCAACGTGGACCTCGCCACCATGGAGGGTGCTTCGGAATCGGCCCGCGCGGCGGTCAACAAGCTGCTCGACGTGACCGGTTCGGACGCGCCGCGCTGCAGGCTGTTCACGCTCTACCGCGCCCCCGAGCTGGAGCCGTTCCGGCAGCTGGATGTCCAGCGGTACGCCGCCGGTCAGCCGAATCTGTTCGACGCCTGAGGGAATTCCTCACACCGGCGGAAAAGAGCTGGTGTGAGGGCATCCCGTGCGCGTTGAATCGGGGACATGAGCGAGATCACGGACCCGGTCGAACTGCGTGAACTACTGGGGGAGGTCGCTCCGCGGCCGCGGGACAAGGACCGCTACACCCTGCACGAGCGGGATCGGGAGTGGATCGCGCGCTCGCCGTTCGTGGTGCTGGCCACCAGCGCCGCGGACGGCACCTGTGATGCCTCGCCGAAGGGCGATCCGGTCGGATTTGTGCGGGTGCTCGACGACAAGACCATCGCGATCCCGGAGCGGCCCGGCAACCGCCGCGCCGACGGCTACCTCAATATCCTGAGCAATCCGCATGTGGGCGTGCTCTTCATGATTCCGGGCCGCAACGACACCCTGCGGATCAACGGCCGCGCCCGATTGCTCCGGGACGCACCGTATTTCGACGACATGATCGTCAAGGGCCATCGCCCGATCCTCGCCATCGAGATCGCGATCGAGCAGATCTTCTTCCACTGCGCCAAGGCGTTCATGCGCAGCGCGCTCTGGCAGCCGGAGAGCTGGGCGGCCGACACGCTGCCGGGCACCGCACGTCTGGTCAAGGATGTGCAGCCGGCCACACCCGAGACCGTCGAACAGCTCGAGGAGTACTACAGCGCCGACAGCTACCGAAAGATGCTCTACAACGGCTGAGCAGGCATGTTCGCGGCCCGTCTCGTTCTGGACCGAGCGAAGCGGGGGAGCGGAGGGAGGGAAGAACGAGACTTCGGGGGCCGCGAACCAGCCCGGAGCGGAGCGGAGGGCAAATGGGACACAGCACCGCGTGCACGCTGGTTCCTCGTTCCCCATAAACTCGCGGTCGTGGCAGACATCTCGATGCGCGGACAGCTGGCGCTGCGGGCGGCGACGGCGGCGTCGTGGGCCTCGCGGCGGGCCGGGCGGGGCAACGGCTCGATGATCGGCGGTTTGATCGCGCTGAAGATCGATCCCTCGCTCATGACGCAGCTCGGCCGCGGCAAGCGCACGGTCCTGGTGACCGGCACCAACGGCAAGTCCACCACCACCCGCATGACCACCGCGGCGCTGCAGTCGCTGGGCCGGGTCGCCACCCAGGCCGACGGCGCGAACATGGACGCCGGGATCGTGGCCGCGCTCACCGCGCACCGCACCGCGCCGCTGGCGGCCATCGAGGTCGACGAACTGCACCTGCCGCACGTCGCCGACGCGCTGAACCCGTCGGTGGTGGTGCTCCTGAACCTGTCTCGCGACCAGCTCGACCGGGTCGGCGAGATCAATATGATCGAGCGTCGCCTGCGCGAGGGCATGGCCCGGCATCCCGCGGCCGTCCTGGTCGCCAACTGCGACGACGTCCTGGTCACCTCCATCGCCTACGACCACCCGAACGTGGTGTGGGTCTCGGCCGGCAGCGGCTGGGCCGTGGACGCCACCAGCTGCCCGCGCAGCGGCGAGCCCATCGTGTGGGAGGGCGAGCACTGGTACAGCACGGGCGCGGACTTCCAGCGCCCGGAGCCGCAGTGGCGGGTCGACGAGGCGGGCCTGCACGGCCCTGACGGCCTGGAACTGCCGCTCTCCCTTGCCCTTCCGGGCCGCGCCAACCGCGGCAATGCCGCCCAGGCGGTGGCCGCCGCGGTCGCGCTGGGCGCGGATCCGGCCGTGGCCGCCGCGGCCACCGGCACCGTGAAGGAGATCGCGGGCCGCTACCGCAGCGTCGACGTGGACGGCCGCAGCACCCGCATGCTGCTGGCCAAGAACCCGGCGGGCTGGCAGGAAGCCCTGTCCATGATCGACCCGGCCGCAACGGGTCTGGTGATCGCGGTCAACGGTCAGGTGCCCGACGGCGAGGACCTGTCCTGGCTGTGGGACGTGCGCTTCGAGCACTTCGAGGGCACCCAGGTGGTGGCCGCCGGCGAGCGCGCCACCGACCTCGCGGTGCGCCTCACCTACGCCGGCGTCGAGCACATCACGGTGGCGGATCCCTTGCGAGCCATCGCCTCCTGCCCGCCGGGCCGGGTCGAGGTGCTGGCCAACTACACCGCGTTCCGCGACCTGAACCGCGACCTCGAAGAGAAGACGGGCGCCCGCGCATGAGCGGTCAGGCCCGGAGGCGGCTGCGCAGTGTAACCATGGAGGGCCCCGCGAAGGCGCGAGAGGATAGAGCATGACACGAGAATCGACCGTCCGCATCGGCCTCGTGCTCCCGGACGTGATGGGCACCTACGGCGACGGCGGCAATGCCGTGGTGCTGCGCCAGCGGCTGCGCATGCGCGGCTACGACGCCGAGATCGTCGAGATCCCGCTCACCGAGCCGGTTCCCAACTCCCTGGACCTCTACACCCTCGGCGGCGCGGAGGACTCGGCCCAGCGGCTGGCCACCCGCCATCTGCAGCGCTATCCGGGCCTCCAGGAGGCCGCTGGACGGGGTGCGCCGGTGCTGGCCATCTGCGCGGCCATCCAGGTGCTGGGCCACTGGTACGAGACGTCGTCGGGTGAACGCGTCGACGGCGTGGGCCTGTTCGACGTCACCACCGCGCCCCAGGACAAGCGGGCCATCGGCGAGGTCGCGACCCAGCCGCTGGTGCCCGGCCTGTCCCAGCCGCTCACCGGCTTCGAGAACCATCGCGGCGGAACCAAACTCGGTGGCGACGCCAAACCGCTGGCCCGGGTCACCAAGGGCGTCGGCAACGGGGTCGGGGACGGGCTCGAGGGCGTCATCCAGGGTTCGGTGCTCGGCACCTACATGCACGGCCCCGCCCTGGCCCGCAATCCCGAGCTCGCCGACTATCTGCTCGGCCGTGCGCTGGGCGTGGATTCGCTTCCGCCGCTGGAGCTTCCGGAGGTCGATCAGCTCCGCCGGGAACGCCTCCGGGCCTGATGGCGGGCTGATTTCGGCGTCGCCCACGGGATCGGGGGCTTGTGCCGCGGCACAGCCGTCTCGAATGTCCGGTTAGTGATCTCCCACGAAGGTATTGAGGCGATGGCGACCGGCCGGTAATCTCGCGCGCGGTCACGCGTGATGAGGGAGGTGACCGGTTGCGTAGGCGCACCATGTTGAAGGCTGCCGGATTGGCGGCTCTGCTGGCGGGCGTCGGAACGGGTGCCGCTACGCGCGGCGCCGGGTCCGCGTCGGCCAATCCGTTGTGGAACGCACTGTTCGAGGCGTGGGTCCCGGAAATCTTTGCGCCACTGCCGGATCCGCCCGAGCACACCGAGGCCATCGTCATCGGCTCCGGTTTCGGCGCCGCGGTGACCGCGCTGCGACTGGCCGAGGCCGGTATCCAGAACACCGTGCTGGAACGCGGTTCCCGCTGGCCCAACGACCCGTGGCGGGAGATCTTCACCGGCGACGAACTGCCCGACGGTCGCGGCTTCTGGCATCGCACCAGCTTCACCGGGATCACCAAGGTGCCGGTGCCGTGCGCGTCCTTCGGCGGCGTCCTGGACGTCACCGAGTATCCCGGCATCGACGTGTGGCGCGCCTCCGCGGTGGGCGGCGGCTCGATCGTGTTCACCGGCGCCATGGTCGCGCCGCCGAAGCACCTGTTCGACCACGTTTTCGGCGGCGTGGTGGACTTCGGCGAACTGGACTCGGTGTACTACCCCCGGGTTCGGCAGATGCTGCGGCTGTCCCCGATGCCGCAGGACGTCTACGACTCCGCGCCGTTCGCGCACTCGCGGGTGTGGGACCAGCAGGTCCGGGCCGCGGGGTACACGCCGGAGGCCAACGACTCGATCTTCAACTGGGACGTGGTGCGCGCCGAGCTGGCGGGCAACAGCCGCGCCTCGGCCACCGCGGCGCGCAGCAATCTCGGCAACTCCAACGGCGCGAAGTTCGACCTCAACCAGAACTACCTGCGCTACGCCGAGGGCACCGGCCGCACCGGCATCTTCCCGGGCCACCGGGTCGACACCATCGGCCAGGACGCCAACGGCAAATACGTTGTCACCGTGAGCAAGCTGGCCCCGACCGGTCAGGTGCTGCGCACCCGCACCCTCACCTGCGACAAGCTGTTCCTGGGCGCGGGCTCGGTCGGCACTTCCGAACTGCTGGTGCGGGCCCAGGTCACCGGCGCCCTGCGCAACCTCAACGAGCACGTCGGCGACGGCTGGGGCACCAACGGCGACGTGGTGCTGGCCCGCAGCTTCAGCTACCCGTCCATGAACGGCGGCGGCGTCCCCAGCGCCAGCCGCATCTTCGACGACGCGGGCATGCCGCTGCACCTCGAGAACTGGTACGTGCCGGGCATTCCCATGGACACCGGCGCCATCGCCTCGCTGGGCATCGTGCTGGACCCGACCCGCGCCCGCTTCGGCTACGACAGCGGCCGCAATGCCGTCGGACTGGCCTGGCCGCGCGCGGCGCAGGATCGGATCGTGGACGCGTGCCGCGCGGTGGATCACAAGGTGGGACAGGCCAGCGGCGCGATGGTGGACTACACCGCCATCGGATTCGACGCCCAGGGCTTCTTCACCGCGCACCCGCTGGGCGGCGCGGTGCTCGGTCGCGCGACCGACGGCTACGGGCGGGTCGTCGGCCACCCCGGCCTGTACGTCATGGACGGCGCGGCCATCCCGGGCAGCACCGCCACGGTGAACCCGTCGCTCACCATCACCGCCATCGCCGAACGCAATATCGAGGCGATCATCCGCGCCGGAAAGTAGCCGGGCGGAAGGCATTTCGCTGTTGTCCACAGTTCCCCAAGGGGGCTGTGGACAAACTTGCGACGCGGAATGCTGCGATAGGGAAAGACCGGTCGGCGGGAAATCTGCTGTGCGGAACACCGCCTCACCGAGGGTTTGCGCCGACTACGCTGGCGGCGACCGTTCGAGGAGGAAGGGGACGTTGTGACCGAGCTCGGCGCAGCGGAGGCCGATGAGTTTCCGCACAAGCCCCCGGCCCTGTGGAGCGATTTCCTCATGCTCGCCCTCGCGGTGGTGTCCGTCGTGCTGGTCGCCTGGATCACCTTCTTCCCGGTATCCGACCACACCTACCGGATGATCCGGATCGCCGACTACAGCATCTGCGCGGTGTTCGCCGCCGAATTCCTGTGGCGCTGGCGGCGCGAGGGCTGGAGCTGGACGTTCCCGTTCATCTACTGGTACGAGGTCCTCGGCATGATTCCGGTGACCAGTCCGTTCTTCCGCGGGTTCCGGCTGCTGCGGATCGTGGTGATCGTGGTGCGGCTGGGCCGGGTGGCCGACCGCGCCTTCGGCGACCGGATCACCGCGGCGGTGGTGAACCGCTCGATCGGGGCCATCGTCGAGGCCATCGAACGGCCGCTCACGATCCGGGTGCTCGACGAGGTCGGCGAGGTGATGCGTGCCGGGCACTACACCCGCAATATCGCGAATGCGCTGGAGGAGAACCGCTCCGAGATCGATCAGATGATCGTCGAGGTGATCCGGAGCGATCCGCAGCTGGGGAAGGTGCGCTACATCCCGTTCCACGAGGAGATGATCCGCGGCATCGCGGACGCCAGCTTCCGGGTCATCTTCCAGGTGCTGGCCGATCCGCGCACCGACGAACTGGTCGCGGACGCGCTGCGGGAGAACATCAATCAGCTCCGCGACGCCGTGCACGCGGGCACCCGGGTGCCGGAGGCGATCAACCACCGGCTCGCGCCGGTCCCCGGCTCGCCGGTATGACCGCTCAGTACGTCCCGTGCCGGATGAGATCGCGCGGCTGGGCGTAGCGCACCACCTCGAACACGATCAGCGCCAGCAGCACCGCGCACAGGATGCCCAGCGCCGCCAGCGCGGGCAGCGCCGAGGCGAGCGGGATCAGCGCCACCAGGACCACGGCGGCCACCAGTCGCGGCACCAGCACCGTGCCGGTCGCGTAGTGCCGGAACCCGACCAGCGCCAGCAGATAGGCCGCCACACCGCCGTACAGTGCGAACAGCGGGATCCCGTGCAGCTGGTCGCTGAGCGAATGCCCTTGCGCGCCACCCACGTAGTTGAGCACCTTCTTCAAACCCAGTGCCATGGACACGATTCCGGCGATCATCGGGAAGTGCCAGAAGGTGTAGCAGTTGCGGGCGATCTGGATGCGGCGCTCACCGCCGGCCTGGTGCATGGCGCGCTCCACCACCAGCGCGGCCACGTCGAAGTAGGCCCACCACAGCAGCCCGGCCACGCCGAGCCCCAGCATCGAGCCGACCGTGATGGACCACGAGATCGGCAGTCCGGCCACGCCGACGCCGATGGACACGATGGACTCGCCCAGCGCGATGATGACGATCAGCCCGTACCGCTCGGCGAAGTGCGAGGCCGAGTAGAGCCGCCATTCGTTGCCCGCGAAGAACGTCCAGCCCATCTCCCACACCAGGGCGGCCAGCCACAAACCGAGCTGGGCGGTGCCGGAGGTGAGCGCGCCCATGACCAGCAGCACGCTGGCCACGCTGAGTGATCCTGCGGCCCAGCGGATCACCTGCCGCCGCAATTGGGCGTCGTGGGTGCTGGCCATCCAGAACACGGTCAGATGGACGACCCGCACGACCAGGTAGCCGATCACGAAGACCAGCGGCCCGTACCAGCCGCCGGGCAGATCGTGGAAGGCCTCGGGAATGGTGAGCGCGATGATGAACACCGCGCCCATGGCCACGAACATGGCCACCCGGGCGATGCCCTCGTCGGCCTTGATCACATTGCCGAGCCAGGAGTAGCCGATCCAGGCCCACCAGAGCATGGTCAGCATCAGCAGGGCGCGCAGCAGCGTGACACCGGAGGTGTCGTGCGCGGCGAAGTCGGTGACCATGGTGAACGCGAAGACGATCACCAGGTCGAAGAACAGTTCCAGCTGGGTCACCGAGGCGTCCTCGGCGACCGGGGTCATGCGGGTGCGAACCGAACCGGGCATGGCAGACATACTGCCGGTTCGCGCGGTCGAACGGCAGTGCCGGCGGCGAGTGTTCGCCCTCGGCGTTACGGGGTGAGCCGAGGTTACGCGGTGCCGAAGCCGGGCTCGAACCCGCGGCCGTAGTCCAGACGCTGCGGGTAGCCGGGCTGGGCGTAGCCGCCCTGCTCGTAACCCTCGGCGTAGGGCGCGGGTTCGGCGGCCTCGGCCGGAGCGGCCTCGACCTCGCCGAGGCCCTGCAGGCCGGTGACGGATTCGACGAAGGCGATGAAGTTGCTGATCAACGCCTCGCCCTCGCGGCGCGCGCTGCGCTTGAGGACCATGCCGGGCACCGGGATCGGCAGGTAGAGCTCGGAGTGGTACCAGACTTCGGTTGCGCCGTCCTCGATTTCGGCGAGGTCGAACCAGCTGGTGCCGCCGGCGCCGGCGCTGGACTCGGTGACCCGCCATTCGACGCGGGTCTCGGTGCAGCTGAACTCGACGACCTGCCGGTCCGGCCGGCCCATCAGATTGGCCGAGACGTAGACCCGCTTCGGTCGGCCGAACCGGTCGCGGCTGGCGACCCGGACGTCCTGGTGCGAGGGCGACCAGTCGGGCATCTGCTCGACCATGAGCAACGCGTCCATCACCTGATCGGGATCGAGGTCGATCACGAACCGGTGGTCAGTTTTCGTGCGCATATCTACCCTCCACTCGGGGACCGATTGTGACCAGGGTCGCTGCCAGAGTCAACTGCGCATCCCACCACTTTTGACCGACTGGTCGGTCTGATTGGCCGCAATGTCCCAGCTCCGCGTGGAAATCCGCCAGGGCTGTAGATAAACCGGAAATCTTGGGCAAAGCCGGTATTCGGGCGGTGCGAAGTGACGGCGGTCACACGGTCGGAATGGCGCGTTCCACCGCCGCCTCGATCAGCCGCGCGGCCTCCGCGTCATCGAAGATCTCGGGCAGCGTGAGCCTTTCGACGATCAGCCAGTTCAAGGCCAGGTACAGCAGCAATACGGAGTCGGCATCGCCCGGCAGCCCGGAGTCCAGATGGTTGCGGACATTGAACTCGATGTCGGCGCGCACCCGCTCGGTGAGGATCGTCTGCAACTCCGGGCGGCGGGTGGCTTCCAAGCGCAATTCCAGCAGGGCGAGGTAGCCGGTCCGGAAACCCGTGATCCGGGCGACGGTCTCGGTCATCAGCTCGGCGATGGTCTGGCGGGTGCGCGGGCCGGTCGCGAGGTGATTCATCGTCTCGGCGCTGGGTTGCAGCCGTTCGTAGAAGCGGTGCCCCGCCTGCACGAAGAGTTCGTCCCGGTTCGGGAAGTAGTTCGAGGCCGTTCCCGCTGGTACGCCGGCCGCCTTGTCGACCGCGCGGAAGGTCAGTCCGCGGGCGCCGTCGCGGGCCAGGACCTCGATGGCCGCGTCGATCAGGGCATTGCGTCGTTCCGGATTCGTCCGAACCATTGACACCACTCCATCCGTAGTACTATGTTCGTAACCACTACGGACACAGTACTACGAATGAGGCGGTAAACCATGCGAAACCTCGTCTACTACGTGGCGGTCACCCTCGACGGCTTCATCGCAGGTCCGGATAACGAGGTCGACTTCTATCCGGTCGGTGACGACCTGTCGGCCTGGTTCACCGAGCGGATCCCGGAGGTCGTCCCGACCCACATCCGCGAACACGTGGGCCTGCCGGCCGATACCTCGAACCGGGAGTGGGACACGGTCCTCATGGGTCGGGCCACCTATGAGCCCGCGCTGGCCGCGGGCATCGCCAGCCCCTACGACCACATGAAGCAGTACGTCTTCTCCACGACCCTCGCGCCGGTCGACAACCCGCAGGTGGAAGTGGTCGCGGGCGATCCGGTGGAGCTGGTGCGCCGATTGAAGAAGGAGGAGGGGCTCGACATCTGGCTCTGCGGTGGCGCGCACCTGGCCGGACAACTGATCGATGAGGTCGACCGGCTCATCCTCAAGAGTTACCCGGTGATCGCCGGTGCGGGCATCCCGCTCTTCGCCGGCGGGTTCCATCCCACCCGGTTCGCCGTCACCGAGCGCCGGGAATTCGGCAATGGCACGCAGGTCACCTGGCTGGACCGGATGCGTCCGGAATAGCTACCGGATGGCTGAACTCGGCCGACGAGAGGTGGGGCGAAATCTCGTGCACCTCGGCCGGTAGTCTTGGGGCTCGGTAGCAGCAGTTTGTCGATCTTGGAGGATTTCCGCCGTGGCTCTCGTCGTCCAGAAATACGGAGGATCCTCGGTCGCCACCGCCGAGCGCATCCGGAGGGTCGCCGAGCGGATCGTCGAGACCAAGAAGCTGGGCCACGATGTGGTCGTGGTGTGCTCGGCCATGGGCGACACCACCGACGAACTCCTGGATCTGGCCCAGCAGGTCGCGCCCGCCGCGCCGGCCCGCGAGATGGACATGCTCCTCACGTCCGGTGAGCGCATCTCCAACGCGTTGGTGGCCATGGCCATCCACTCGCTCGGCGCCGAGGCCCGGTCCTTCACCGGCTCGCAGGCCGGTGTCATCACCACCGGCACGCACGGCAACGCCAAGATCATCGATGTGGCCCCGGGCCGGGTGCAGCAGGCGCTCGGCGAGGGCACCATCGTGCTGGTTGCGGGTTTCCAGGGCGTGTCCCAGGACAGCAAGGACGTGACCACGCTGGGTCGCGGTGGTTCCGACACCACCGCGGTCGCGCTGGCCGCCGCGCTCAATGCCGATGTGTGCGAGATCTACACCGATGTGGACGGCGTCTTCTCCGCCGACCCGCGCATCGTCACCGACGCCCAGAAGCTGGACTCCGTCTCCTATGAGGAGATGCTGGAGATGGCGGCCTGCGGCTCGAAAGTTCTGATGCTGCGTTGCGTCGAGTACGCGCGCCGCTACAACGTGCCCGTCCATGTGCGGTCCTCGTACACGGACAAGACGGGCACCATGATTACCGGATCGATGGAGGACATCCCCTTGGAGCAAGCAATCCTCACGGGCGTCGCGCACGACCGCAGCGAGGCCAAGGTGACCGTGGTCGGCATTCCGGACGAGCCGGGCTACGCCGCCAAGGTGTTCCGCGCGGTCGCCGATGCCGAGATCAATATCGACATGGTGCTGCAGAACATCTCCAAGGTGGAGACGGGTAAGACCGACATCACCTTCACCCTGCCCAAGCTGGAGGGCCCGCGCGCCGTCGAGCTGCTCACCAAGCGGCAGGGCGAGATCGGCTTCTCCCAGGTCGTGTACGACGACCACATCGGCAAGGTGTCGCTGGTCGGCGCGGGCATGAAGTCACATCCGGGCGTGACCGCCACCTTCTGCGAGTCGCTCGCGGACGCGGGCATCAATATCGACCTGATCTCCACCTCGGAGATCCGGATCTCGGTGCTGGTCAAGGACACCGACCTGGACGAGGCCGTGAAGGTGCTGCACTCGGCGTTCGATCTGGGCGGCGACGAGGTCGCCGTGGTGCACGGCGGAACGGGACGGTAGAGCCATGGGTGTGCGTGTAGGCGTCGTCGGCGCGACCGGTCAGGTCGGCGCGGTCATGCGAAAGCTGCTGGAGGAGCGCAACTTCCCGGCCGACGAGGTGCGCTTCTTCGCGTCCTCGCGCTCGGCGGGCAAGACGCTGCCGTTCCGCGGCAAGGACATCGTGGTCGAGGACACCGAGACCGCGGACCCGACCGGACTGGACATCGCGCTGTTCTCGGCCGGCGCCACCATGTCCCGGGTGCAGGCGCCGCGCTTCGCGGCCGCCGGTGTCACCGTGATCGACAACTCCTCGGCCTGGCGCAAGGATCCCGAGGTGCCGCTGGTGGTCTCCGAGGTGAACCCGGAGGCGACCCGCAACCTGGTCAAGGGCATCATCGCGAACCCGAACTGCACCACCATGGCCGCGATGCCGGTGCTCAAGGTACTGCACGACGAGGCCGGTCTGCAGCGGCTGATCGTGTCCAGCTACCAGGCGGTCTCGGGCTCCGGCCTGGCCGGTGTGGAGGAGCTGGCCTCGCAGGTGCGCGCGGTGATCGGCGATGCCGAGAAGCTGGTGCACGACGGCTCGGCCGTGGAATTCCCGGCGCCGAACAAGTACGTGGCCCCTATCGCCTTCGATGTGATTCCGCTCGCGGGCTCACTGGTGGACGACGGCAGCGGTGAGACCGACGAGGATCAGAAGCTGCGCAACGAGTCCCGCAAGATCCTGGGTCTGCCGGACCTGCTGGTGAGCGGCACCTGCGTGCGCGTGCCGGTGTTCACCGGGCACTCGCTGTCGATCAATGCCGAGTTCGCCCGGCCGATCTCGGTGGAGCGCGCTGAGGAATTGCTGGCCAAGGCGCCCGGTGTGCAGCTGACCGATGTGCCGACGCCGCTGGCCGCCGCCGGCAAGGACGAGTCGCTGGTGGGTCGTATTCGCCAGGATCCGGGTGCGCCGGATGGTCGCGGTCTGGCGCTGTTCATCTCGGGCGACAATCTGCGTAAGGGCGCCGCGCTGAACACCATTCAGATCGCGGAAGTTCTTTTGAACAACTGATCAGTTTCTCTGATCGGAACTAACCGTTACGGACCGTGCACGCAAAGTGCGCGGTCCGTTTTCGGATATGGTCAATCGGCCCAGAGTTCCGCGCACGGTAGTGGCGCGAGCCGATCGATAGGCATGCCGTCGATGGTGACTTCAATGCGATGCGGTCTCAAATGCGCTGCGAGACGTTCCGCAATTGCGCGCTCGGCGCGGTAATCCAAGATCATTCCGCCGGGAAACCGCAGGCGCACATGGACTTCGTCGGTTTTGGGGGCGGCCGTCATCGGGTGGGCGCCCGGTGGGTGACTGGTTGACCTTTCGCCGCGCGAGAGTTCCGGTTACCCTCGCGTTCGAGGCGAGCGGTGATCGATTGCACCGTCGCCCCGTCGGCAGTGGAGGAATACTTGGTGGCCGCTAGGGCGCACGCCGCGAACCACATTGCCGCGCCGCCGATTCCGGCTCCGAGTAGGAAGAAGAGAAGTTCGCCGGGCATGACCACCTCTTGTCGTCCGTTTGGTTCGACGGGTCCTCTTCAAACGTTAAACACAGAAAAATTGCGGTGCAATAAGAAAAATCCATGTTCCATACTGTGCGCCGTAAGCTCGCCCGGTCTGGAATCCTTGTCGGCAGATCCCCCCTCGGAAGGAATGGGCGGAAGGAGAAGGGCATGGTAGACATCGGCGAAACAAGCGGGCGGTGACGGCCGGGAAAGCCGATCAGGCAGAAGGAGTTTGACCCGGTGGCCGAAAGTACCCTTGGGGCACGGGTAGCGGAGTTGCGCCGGCGGCGGGGACTATCGCAGAAAGAGCTGGGCGCGGCGATTCGGCGCTCGGAAAGCTGGGTGTCGCAGGTCGAGCGAGACGTCCTGCCTGTTGAGCGACTGTCCGTTCTGCAAAGACTGGCGGACGTGCTCGGCGTGGCGGTACGCGATCTGCGTCCCGAAGCGGCCGAACCGGTGGCCGCCGACCGCGGTGACGGGCATCGGCCCGGCTCGGCGGTCTTCGAACAGCTGCGGCTGATGCTCACCGGACATCCCGCACTGGACCAGCTCCTCGGCGACGAGGCCGACCGCGTTCCCGAGCCGAACGCGGCGGACGCGAAACTCCCCGAGCTGCAACAGCGCGTGGACCTGGCCTGGCAGCTGGCACACGAATCCCGCTTGGTCGAGGTGGGCGGCAGCCTGCTGGAACTGATCCCGGACCTGGAACACGCCGCGCGAGCGAACACCCCGCGGCGGCCGGAAGTGCTGACCCAGCTCTCGCGCGCCTATCAGGTGGCCGCGACCGCGTTCACCCGTCAGGAGGAGGTCGACGCGGCGTGGGTCGCGGCCGATCGCGCCTTGTCCGCGGCCGAGGAATCCGGCGACCCGCTCAGCGTCGTGGCCGGAACCTACCGCATGGCACAGGCCTTCCTGCGCCTGCAACGACTGGAACAGGCCGAACGGGCGGCACGGGTGTCGGTGGCGGCGCTGGCCGCCCGCGCGGCGGCCGACCACCCGCGGCCGGAAGTGCTGTCGCTCTACGGATCTCTGCAGCTCATGCTGGCGGTGATCGCGGCGACCGACGGGAATCGCACCGCGGCCCGGGCCGGGCTGGCGGCGGCGCGCACCGCGGCCGATCGACTGGGCGAGGGCCGCAACGACTTCGACACCGAGTTCGGTCCGACCGGGGTCGCCGTGCACGCGGTGGCCGTGGCCGTCGAACTGGGTGACGCCGGCGAGGCGCTCGACACCGCGCGCACCGTCGACGCGTCGATCCTGTCGCCGGAACGGCAGGCCCGCTTCCTGGTCGACGTGGCTCGCGCGCACGCGCAGCGGCGGCAGGCGGCGGAAGCGTTGGAGGCGTTGCTCAATGCCGAGCGACTAACGCCCGAACTGGTCCACACCGATCATCGCGCCCGCGAGGTGGTGCGCGATCTGCTGCAGTTCGCCGGCCGCCGACCGGCCGACGAATTACGGGAGCTGGCGGGCCGGGCCGCGGTCACGCCCTAGGCGCTGTCGTCGGAGTCAGCGCACACCCGGGGTGCGCGGGTCGGGGCCGACGCACGCCAGCAGCAGGCAGCCCGGGGGCGCGTCACTGAACGGCGGGGCGAGCGGAAGGTTCAAGCAGGACAACACGGTACAGCCGGGATAGGCGTCCGCGCCGACGCCGAAGACCGCCAGCGCGATATCGGTGTCGAAGTAGGCGCGGTAGTCCACCCGCAGCGGCGTCTCCACGTACGGGCCCGGATCCGGCATCGGATGGTCGCGGAACCCGGACAGCAGGCGGCGGAAGAACTCGTGCGACGGCTCGTCGCTGTATTGCAGGAGGCCACCGGGGCCTTGACCGCTGTGCACGCCGAACGCGCCGGTCCACACCACCATCAGGTCCAGGTCGGGCACCACGAAGACGTTCTGCAGACCGAGGCCGGACATGGAATACGTGTCGGCGGGCAGGAATTCGGGATTCTCCGCGCAGCCCGGGCCGAGCCAGAACAGGTAGCCGTAGCAGCGGTTGGTGCCCGACGGCGTCACGGCCCGATCCAGGTAGGCCTCGGAGATGACGGCGCGGCCGTTCCAGCGGCCGTGCGCGGCGGCCAGCATGCCCAGCCGCGCCAGATCGGCGGGCGGGATGAACAGGTGCGCGTACCCGTAGGTGTGGCCGGAACGGTCCCGCGCCCAGTAGTAGTCGCCGCGCTCGATGCCCAAGGGGCCGAACAGTTCCCGCTGCGCGAAGTCCTGGAGCGGTTCGCCGGTGGCCAGTTCGATCACGTACGACAGCAGGTCCACATTGCGCTGGCTGTATTGGAAGGCGCTGCCCGGCGCGGTGTCGAAGGGCACGCCCAGGGCCTGGATCGCGCTGAACGGGTCGATGGGGACGACACCGGTGATGCCCTCGGTGGCCGCGCCGACCCGCAGGCCCGAGGTCTCCTGCAGCAGGTTCTCCACGGTGATGGCGCGGTGCCCGGCATCGCCGACGTCCGGCGGGAGGTAGTTGTCCAGGGTCGCGTCGATATCGAGTTTCCCGTGGTCCCAGGCGATTCCGGCGAGCAGGGAGACGACGCTCTTGGTGACGCTCCAGACGTTCCACGGGACGGGGTCGGTCTCGTTGTTCGAGGGGCCGGTGCCGATCAGGCAGTTGTGCCGAAAGACCTGGACGTTCAAGCGGTTTCGGGTGGCCGCGAAAGCGAGGGCATCGGCCAGCGGCCCCGGGTCGACCCCGGTGTCCTCGGGTGCGGCGCGCACGAAGTCGCGCCCCGTGGGTTGCGCGCAGTACGCGGGATCGGTGGCCGCTGTCGCGGCTCCTCCGCCGAGGATCACGCTGCCCGCCATCACTACCGTCGCCAACGTGCCGGCCATCCCCCTGCGCATGCGCCGCATGGTTCAGGCTAACCCGGAAAGTTGAAGCCGACGCCCAACAAGCGCCTCTCGGCGAGTGGTCGCTCGCAGCGACGAAGGGTGCGGCCCGGGGCTGTTCCGACGCCGGCGCTCCGCATCAACCAGGCTCCGCGCCGATCTATTCCGGCTGCGACACTGTGATCTGGGCGATGCCTCGAAACACCTATGGAGAGTCCGGGTTCAAAACCACGGGATGGCACGCCGGCATGATTTGGGTGACGTCTGTGCGGTGGTGACCGGTGTCACCCGGAGCGTTTAGCATTCGGCGAAGAACATCTGTACTTCTCTTGGGGGAGCTGTGACCGACGATCCGGTGATCGCCACTCTGCTGACCGTGCTCGACGCCAATCCCGAGCTGCTGCCGGTGCGGATCAGCGTGATCGAACTGCTGGCCGCCCGCGGCCGCCACGCGGAGGCGCTGACGCAGTGCGCCGCGGCGCTGGCCCAGGATCCGGTCAACGCGCAGGTGACGGCGCTGCTGCAACGCTGCACCGCAGCGCTGGCGGGCGGCGAGGCCGGTGAATCGGCCGCGGTCGCACCGGTTTCCGCGACCTCGCCCGCGATCGGGTCCGAGGCCGCCGTTTCCGGCTACGACTGGGACGCCGCCGAGGAGCAGGTGGGCGACATCATCCAGCCCGCCTTCGTGAACGAGCGGTCCGAACCGTACGCCGAGGGCGATGTCGGCCTGTTCGAGCGCCCCAAGCTGACCCTCGCCGATGTCGGTGGCATGGAGCATGTCAAGCAGCAGCTGGAGTTGTCGCTGCTGGGCCCGGTCCGAAACCCGGAGCTGGCCAAGGCCTTCGGCACCAGCGCCCGCGGCGGTCTGCTGCTCTACGGTCCGCCCGGTTGCGGCAAGACGTTCGTGGCGTCGGCGGTGGCGGGTGAGCTGGGCGCGAACTTCTACGCCATCGAGATCGCCGACATCCTGAACTGGTACACCGGCCGCAGCGAGTACAACCTCAAACAGGTTTTCCGCACCGCCCGCCGCAAGGCCCCCTGTGTTCTGTTCTTCGACGAGATCGACGCCCTCGGCCACAAGCGCAGCCACCTCTCCGGCTCCAGTTCCCTGCGCTCCACCGTCAATCAGCTGCTCACCGAGATGGATTCGATGACCAGCGACAACGAGGGCGTCTACATCATCGGCGCCACCAACCACCCCTGGGACGTCGATGTCGCCCTGCGCCGCCCCGGCCGCTTCGACCGCATGGTCCTGGTCGCCCTCCCCGACCCGGAGGCCCGAGTCTCGATCCTGCGCCACCACCTGAAGGACCGCCCCGTCGAAGGCATCGATCTCACCGCCGTCGCCGCCCGCACCGAGAACTACTCCGGCGCCGATCTGGCCCAAATCTGCAAGTCCGCAACCCAACTCGCCATGGCCGACTCCATCCGCACCGGCACCGTCCGCCCCGTCCGCATGGACGACCTCGCCGCCGCCCTCACCCAAACTCGCCCCAGCACCGGCGCCTGGTTCGAATCCGCCCGCAACGTCGTCGAATTCGCCAACAACGACGGCAGCTACGACGAACTCGCCGCCTATATGCGCACTCGCGACAACCGCTGATCCCGGATCGCCGATCGGATGAGCGAGAAGATCGAGAAGGCCAGGGTGCTGGCGGATCTCGGGCGGTTCGAGGCGGCCCGGGAGATGTTGGGGGAGGTGCTGGCGGGGGATCCGGAGGATCCCGAGGCGTTGGCGGATATGGCCAATCTGGCCTATCGGGCGGGGGAGTACGAGCGGGCGCTGGAGTTCGCGGGGACCGCGATGCGGGTGGTGCCGGACGAGCCGTTCGTGTGGCGGGTGCGGGCGCTGGCGGAATTGCAGTTGAGCCGGGGCGCGGCCGGGGGCGAGGGGGCGCAGCGGCGGGTGCGGGCGCTGGCGGCGGCTCGGCGGGCTGTCGAACTCGAGCCGGACGAGGCGGTGAACTTCCGCATTCTGGCTGCCACGCAACGGGATACCGATCCGGCGGCGGCGCTCGAGAATCTGGAGCTGGCGCTCGAGCTGGAACCGGATGACCCGCACACGCATCTGCTGCGCGGGCTGACCCTGCGGCGGAACGTGCACGGGCCCGATGCGCAGGCGCAGGCGGAGGCCGCGTTCCGGGAGGTGCTGCGGCTCGAGCCGGACCATGCGGAAGCGCTGTACGAACTCGCATTGCTCGCGGTGGATCGAGGGGAAAACCAGGCGGGCGCGGAGCAATTGCGGCGGGTCGCGCAGTTGGATCCGGCGTACGGCGGTGTGGTGCGGGAGCAGCTGGCGTGGCTGGCCGCGCAGGACGAGGTGCGCGCGTGGGCGGTCCGGGAGGCCGCGGCCGGGGGCGCGTCCCGTCGTCCGTCCGGCACGCGGAAAGCCGCTGTCCAGGTACCGGTTTCGCGGCCGCGGTCCGACGGCAGCCGGTTCGGGCGGTGGGCGGCGGCGGTCGGGGTGCTGCTGGTGATCCGGGTGGTGATCGCCGCGCTGGGTTCGGATCATGACTCCGCGCCGACCACGACCCACTACACGCCGCCGCGCTACAACGCGCCGCCGACATTCCCGTCCTACCTGCGGCAATACCCGCTCACGGTGCCGCCGATGCCCACCTGGCCCGGCGATTTCCCGACCTATCGGATGTCGCCGCCGCGGTAGTCCCGGACTGTATACACCTTTGTTTACGCCCGCTTTTCTTGACTAGTTCCAGAAAACCGAGCACGCTCGGCGACATGACCAAGGCGACCACCACCAACTCCGGCGCCCCGGTGCCCAGCGACAACGAATCGCTCACCGCGGGCGCCCAGGGCCCGATCCTGCTGCACGATCACTACCTGATCGAGAAGCTCGCGCACTTCAACCGGGAACGCGTCCCGGAGCGCGTGGTGCACGCCAAGGGCGCGGGCGCGTTCGGCGAACTGGTGGTCACCGGCGACGTCAGCCGCTACACCAAGGCCGCGCTGTTCCAGCCGGGCACCCGCACCGAATCGCTGGTCCGGTTCTCCACCGTCGCCGGTGAACAGGGCAGCCCCGACACCTGGCGCGACCCGCGCGGTTTCGCGGTGAAGTTCTACACCACCGAGGGCAACTACGACATCGTCGGCAACAACACCCCGGTCTTCTTCATCAAGGACCCGATCAAGTTCCCCGACTTCATCCACTCGCAGAAGCGCCTGCCCGGCTCCGGCCTGCGCGACGCGACCATGCAGTGGGACTTCTGGACCCTGCGTCCCGAGACCGCCCACCAGGTCACCTGGCTCATGGGCGACCGCGGCATCCCCGCCACCCTGCGCCACATGGATGGCTTCGGCTCGCACACCTACCAGTGGATCAACGAAGCGGGCGAACGCTTCTGGGTGAAGTACCACTTCAAGACCGACCAGGGCATCAAGACCCTCACCCAGGCCGAGGCCGACGAACTCGCCGGCAAGGACGCCGACTACCACCGGCGCGACCTGTACGAGGCCATCGAGCGCGGCGACTACCCGAGCTGGACGCTGAAGGTCCAGATCATGCCGGTCGCCGAGGCGGAGAACTACCGCTTCAACCCGTTCGACCTGACCAAAGTCTGGTCGCAGCAGGACTACCCGCTCATCGAGGTCGGCCGCTGGACCCTGAACCGCAACCCCGCGAACTACTTCGTGGACATCGAGCAGGCCGCCTTCGCGCCCTCGAACGTGGTGCCCGGCATCGCCTTCTCGCCCGACAAGATGCTGCTGGGCCGCGTCTTCGCCTACGCCGACGCGCACCGCTACCGGATCGGCGCCAACCACGCGCAGCTGCCGCCGAACCGCGCCAAGGCCGCCCCGGTGAACTCCTACTCGCAGGACGGCGCCATGCGCTCCGGCCATAACGCGCCGACCGTTCCGGTGTACGCGCCCAACTCCTTCGGCGGCGCGCACGCCGACCCGGCCCGCGCCATCGATGACGGCGCGTGGGCGTTCGACCCGACCATGATCCGCGCCGGGTACGTCACCCACCGCGAGGACAACGACTTCGCGCAGGCGGGCACCCTGGTGCGTGAGGTCATGGACGACGCGCAGCGGGATCGCCTGGTGAGCAATGTGGCCGGGCACATCCTGGGCGGTGTGCGCGAGCCGATCCTGAGCCGCGTGTTCGACTACTGGAAGAGCGTGGACGCCGACCTCGGCAAGCGCATCGAAGTGGCTGTCCGCGAACGGCTCTGACCAACTCTCGGGACTCTCGGGGGGTTTCACCCCCCCCTGAACCCCCGATCGAGGCCCGCGTCGCCTTTGGTGACGCGGGCCTTCAGGTGTTCCCGGCCAGAATCGAATCGGTGAGCCGTTCGGCCACGGCGGCATCGAGGGGTGCGTGGCCGAGCAGGAAGCGATACCAGAACACGCCGTAGAACTGGTCGACCATGAGATCGAGATCGGTGTCACCGGCCAGTTCGCCGCGTTCGCGCCCCCGCTCCAGGACCTCCCGGACGGCCCGACGCCGTTGCGCCGTAAAGGTTTCCAGCAATTCGGCCAGGTGCGGGTCCTGCGCCGCCTCGCGAACCAGGGTGCGCAGGGCGGGCGCGGTCGAATCGCTCTGCGCGCCACGGAAGGTCGCGTCGATGATCGCGAGCAGGTCGGCGCGCACCGTACCGGTGTCGGGCGTCGGCACGTGCAGGGCCGATCGTTCGGTGAGCGCGTCCAGCAGCAGCGCGCCTTTGGAGGGCCACCAGCGGTAGACGGTCTGCTTCCCGACTCCGGCCGCCCGCGCGATGGCGTCGATCGTGACTGGCGCGCCCCCGGATTCGCCGAGCAGCCGCAGCGCCGTATCGAGGATGGCCTGGTGGGTGGCCTCGTTGCGGCGGCGGCCGGTATGGGGTCGCTGCGGATCGGTCTGCGGCCCTGTGGTTTTCATCGGCTTCCTCCTGTGGCGCAGCTCACCGTTCTGTCGAGACTAAAAGTCTCGGTTTCGCTGTTGTCGAGACTATCAGTTCCAACAAACTGGAGGTTCCGGCAATGACCACAACACAGCGCGTCGTCATCATGGGCGGCAGTTCCGGCATCGGCGAGGCCACCGCCGCCGTCTTCGCGGCCGCGGGCGCGGAGGTCGTCATCACCGGTCGCGACCGGGGCAAGCTGGACGCGGCAGTGGCCCGCATCGGCGGCGCCACCACCGGACACGCCGTGGACGCCACCGACCAGGCCGCGGTCGACGCCTTCTTCGCCGGGCTGGGAACCCTTGACCACCTGGTCATCTCGGTGAGCGGTTCGGCCGGCAGCGGCCCGTTCGCCGAACTCGGCCTGGATCAGCTGGCCGCCGGTTTCGACGGCAAGTTCTGGCCGCAGGTCCGCATCCTGAAAGCCGCGCTGCCGCACCTGGATTCGCACGGTTCGGTGACCTTGGTGACCGCCGCCTCGGCTCGGTCGGCCTTCCCCGGCACGGCGGGTCTGGCCGCCATCAATGGCGCGCTCAATGCCATGGTCGCGCCGCTGGCGGTCGAGCTCGCCCCGCGGCGGATCAACGCGGTCGCCCCGGGTGTCATCGATACGCCTTGGTGGGACCGGGTTCCCGAGGCGCAGCGCACCGCTCTGTTCGACGGTTTGGTCGCCACCACCCCGGTGGGCCGGGTCGGGCGCCCGGAGGATGTCGCGGCCGCCATTCACCTGCTGGCGGTGAACGGCTTCACCACCGGCGTCGTCCTCGATGTCAACGGGGGGACCGGTCTGGCGACCGGTCGCTGAATCCGCCGTCGCGGCGGGCTATTTCCCGGCCGCACGGTCGCGGCGCAGTTCCAGGCCGTCCAGGATGAGACTGAGTTCGGACTCGAAGAAGTCCTCGCGGGTCTGGGCGATGTCGATATCGCCCAGGCTGCGATGTCGCTTGGTGATGTGCGGATATCCCCGCGTCGCCTTCCCGGCCATCACCATCATCTTCGCGAACCACTCCTGTTCGGTCTGGCCGCTGCGTGCGACGGTGGTGACCATGGCGGTCTCGCCGCCGGTGGTGCCGATCACGTAGGACCAGATGGCATTGGAGCCGCGGTCGGCGGCGTAGTCGTCGAACCCGGCCGCCTCGAGCAGGGCGAGCATGCCCTCGGACAGGCGCAGCAGGTTCGGGCCGAGATAGGCGAGTCCGGCGCCGGTCATGGCGATGCTGATCCAGGGGTGTCGCAGAATGGTGGCTCGCAGTTCGCGGCCGACCGCCAGTAGATCGGCGCGCCACTGCTCGGGGGCGAGGGGCGGCATCCGGACCTCGCCGAAGGCCTCGTCGATGGCGAGCTCGAGGATCTCGTCCTTGTTGGTGACGTGGGTGTAGAGCGAGGTGGCGCCCGCGTTGAGCCGGCTGCCGAGGCGGCGCATGCTGAGCGCGTCGTAGCCCTCGGTATCGAGCAGGGCGAGCGCCTCGGTGACGATCTGTTCTCGGCTCAGTGCGGGCTGATCCTTGCGCTGTCGTTCCGGTCGGGTCCACACCGACGAGAACTCCTGTGCCTTGGCCGCCATGGCTCTTCCTCCTTTGTCTGCCGAACAGCATAACCCCAGCTAGAACGCCGTTCGCACCGCCGTACAGCGTTCCCTCTTGCGAACAGTGTACGGAGACCGTACGGTGTTCGACAACGCCGCACAGTGTGCGGAACCGCTTCTCGAAGGGGACATGACAATGACTGCGAAAGACCTGGCCGAGGCGTTGACCGCGCCGGTCGCCCAACGCGACCCACGGCGCTGGCTGATCCTGGTGGTGCTCTGCCTGAGCTCCCTGGTGCTGGTGATCGACAATATGGTGCTCACCGTCGCCCTGCCCCAGATCGCCACCGACCTGCACGCCGGCCCGCAGGCGCTGCAGTGGGTGATCGACTCCTACATCCTGGTCTTCGCGGGCCTGTTGCTCACCACGGGCAGCCTCTCCGACCGCTTCGGCCGCCGGCTCGTGATGGTCTTGGGCCTGGCGCTCTTCGGCGCGGCCTCGCTGCTGGCCGCCTACGCCACCAGCCCCGAGATGCTGATCGGCGGCCGGGTGATCATGGGCATCGGCGGCGCGCTCATCATGCCGAGCACCCTGTCCATCCTGATCACCGTGTTCGACGAGCAGGAGCGTCCGAAGGCGATCGCCGCCTGGAGCGGTGTCGCCATGATCGGCATGGTCGGCGGCCCGGTGCTGGGCGGCCTCATGCTCGAACACGTGTGGTGGGGCGCGGTCTTCCTGCTGAACGTGCCGATCGCGGCGGTGGCCATCCTGGCGGCCATGACCCTGATGCCGGAGTCCAAGGGCCCGGCCCGCCCGACCGATCTGCCGGGCATGGCGCTGTCCATCGTCGGCACCGTGGCGCTGGTGTGGGGCATCATCGAGTTCCCGACCAAGGGCCTTGCCGGAACCTGGGTTTCGCTGCTGGTCGCCGCGCTCTTCCTGGTGGCCTTCCTGATTCGCGAACTGAAGGCCGAGCACCCGATGGTGCCGCTGCAGCTGTTCCGCAACCGCGTCTTCACCGGGTCCAGCTTCTCGCTGGTGCTGGTCACCTTCGCCAATGCCGGTCTGCTCCTGCTGCTGACCCAGTACCTGCAGTTCGTGCTCGGCTACACGCCGATGAAGACCGCGCTGGCCTTCACCCCGCTGGCCTTCGCCGCCCTGGTGGCGCAGGGTGTGGGCGCGGGTCTGGTGCGGAAGCTGGGCGTCCGCCCGCTGACTCTGCTCGGCATGCTGGTGCTGGCCGCCGGTTCGGGCGCCCTGGCCGCGCTCGACACCGACTCGGGCTTCTGGGCCGCGGCCCTGGCCATGGCGCTGGTCGGCGCGGGCGCCGGTCTGGCCATGCCCGCCGCGATCGGCGCGCTGATGGGGGCCATTCCGCCGGAGCAGGCCGGTGTCGGTTCAGCCCTGAACGACACCATCCAGCAGACCGGTGGCGCGCTGGGCGTAGCCGTGCTGGGCGCGATCCTGGCCGGAACCTACACCGACGGAATGCCTTCCGATGCCCCGGCGGCGGCCCGCGACAGCATCGCCGGAGCCTTCGCCACCGGTGACGCGACACTGCTGAACGCGGCTCGCGACGCCTTCACCCACGCCATGTCGACCACCTTCCTGGCGGGCGGCGCGGCGGTGCTGGCCGCCACGGTGATCGCCTTCTTCCTGATGAAGGGCGCGAAGGCGGCAGCGCCGGAAGGACTTCCGGAGGAGGCGGCCGAGCCGGAGTTGGCCGAGGCCCGCTAGCCGATGCCCGAAAACGATTC